>JBILXR010000032.1:0-14983 GCA_044378215.1 Opitutales bacterium | reverse complement strand
TTGTCCTGGACCATGGTGATTACTTGTAAGAGCGGGTGGAGAGTTGGGTCTCCTCGTAGACGAGGGGTTCGGCGTGGCGGGCCGGGAGCTGACCGTCGCCGGTCCACTGCCAGACGGCGGCGTGGGCGTACTGCGCGTCGTCGCGCTTGGCCTCGCCGGCGTCCTGATGTTCGGTGCGGAAGTGGCCGCCGCAGGACTCTTCGCGGGTGAGCGCGTCGAGGCACATCATGATGCCGAAGTCGAGGAAGTCGGCCACGCGGCCGGCGCGTTCGAGCTCGGGGGCGAGGGCGTCGCCGGTGCCGACGACCTTCACGTTCTGCCAGAAATCGGCGCGGAGCGCCTGGAGGTCGCGGATCGCGCCTTCGAGGCCGGCCTTGTCGCGGGCCATGCCGCACTTCTCCCAGGTGATCTTGCCGAGGGCCTTGTGGTAATAGCGGGGCGACTTCGTGCCGTTGATCGAGAGCAGTTTCGCGACGCGGTCGTTGACGTCCTTGACGACGGCCTTGAATTCCGGGGCGTCCTTGGACGGACGGCTGCCGGGCTTCTCGCCGGCGAGGAAGTCGGTGACAGTGTAAGGCAGCACGAAGTAGCCGTCAGCGAGGCCCTGCATGAGCGCGGAGGCACCGAGGCGATTGGCGCCGTGGTCGGAGAAGTTGGCTTCGCCGCCGACGAACAGGCCGGGGATGTTGGACTGCAGGTTGTAGTCCACCCAGAGGCCGCCCATCGTGTAGTGCACCGCCGGGAAGATGCGCATCGGCTGCTTGTACGCGTTCTCGCCGGTGATGTTCTCGTACATGTCGAACAGGTTGCCGTAACGGGCGCGGATCTCGGCCTCGCCGAGGCGCTGGATCGCGGCGGAGAAGTCGAGGTAGACGCCGAGGCGCTTGCCGTCGACCAGCTGGCCGACGCCGCGGCCTTCGTCGCAGACTTCCTTGGCGGCGCGGGAGGCGATGTCGCGCGGGGCGAGGTTGCCGTAGCTCGGGTACTTGCGTTCGAGGAAATAATCGCGCGCGTCTTCCGGGATCTCGGCGGCGGGCTTGGCGCAGTCGGCGGCGTTCTTCGGCACCCAGACGCGGCCGTCATTGCGGAGCGACTCGGACATCAGGGTGAGCTTGGACTGGTCTTCGCCGTGCACCGGGATGCAGGTCGGGTGGATCTGCGTGTAGCAGGGATTGGCGAAACCGGCGCCGCGGCGGTGGGCGCGGAAGGTCGCGGTGACGTTGCAGCCCTGCGCGTTGGTGGAGAGGTAGAAGACGTTGCCGTAGCCGCCGGTGCAGACCACGACGACGTCGGAAGCCCAGGATTCGATCGCGCCGGTGACGAGGTCGCGGGTGACGATGCCCTTGGCCTTGCCGTCGACGAGGACGAGGTCGAGCATCTCGTGGCGGGTGTACATCTTCACCGTGCCGAGGCCGATCTGGCGGGAGAGCGCGGAGTAGGCGCCGATGAGGAGCTGCTGGCCGGTCTGGCCACGGGCGTAGAAGGTGCGCGAGACCTGGGCGCCGCCGAAGGAGCGGTTGGCGAGGAGACCGCCGTATTCACGGGCGAAAGGCACGCCCTGCGCGACGCACTGGTCGATGATGTTCACCGAGACCTGGGCGAGGCGGTAGACGTTGGCTTCGCGGGCGCGGTAGTCGCCGCCCTTGATGGTGTCCTGGAAGAGGCGGCGGACGCTGTCGCCGTCGTTCTGGTAATTCTTCGCGGCGTTGATGCCGCCCTGCGCGGCGATCGAGTGGGCGCGGCGCGGGCTGTCCTGGTAGCAGAAGCAGGAGACCTCGTAGCCCATCTCGGCGAAGGAGGCGGCGGCGGCGGAACCGGCGAGGCCGGACCCGACCACGATGACGTGGTACTTGCGGCGGTTGGCCGGGTTCACCAGGCGGAGCTTCGCCTTATGGTTGTTCCACTTATCGGCCAGCGGGCCGGCGGGGATCTTGGAGTCGAGTTTCATGGGTCGGGGCGCTGGAGGTGACGGTTACTTCAGGCAGCCGGTGAGCACGGCGAGAGGGATGGAGATGAAGCCGAGGGCCACGATCCAGGCGTAAGCCAGGGCGAGGACGTCGAGCCGCCCGCGCCAGCGCTCGTTGCGCAGGCCGAGGGTCTGGAAGACGCTGCTGACGCCGTGGCTGAGGTGCAGGCAGAGCAGCAGCATGCTGATGATGTAGAAGACGGCGACCGTCTGGCAGGAGAAGCCCGCCACGACCATCTTGTAGACATCCTCGCCGTAGGAGACGTCGCCCAGCGCGACCGCCTTCAGGGTGAAGTGCAGCAGGTGGAAGACCACGAAGCCCAGGATCACCACGCCGGAGTAGGGCATCGTGCGGGAGCCAATGGTCGCGCGGCGGGTGGCTTCGGCGGCCGGGCCACCGGCGCGGGCGGCGCGGTTCTCCAGGGTGAGCTGGATGCCGACCCAGATATGAGCGAAGACGCTGATGATCAGCACCGTACGGGCGGTCCAGAGCAGGGCCACGTTCTCGTGCAGCCACTTCGCATAGGCGTTGATCGCCGCCGGGCTCTTGAACATCAGCAGGTTGCCCGTCATGTGGCCGAGCACGAAGCCGGCGAGGACGAGGCCGGTGAGGGCCATCACGACCTTCTTCCCGATGGAAGAGGGACGACAGCGGGAACAGCAGGAGCTTGCGGACATGGCGGAGCGGGACGGGATGCAAAAAGCATCAAATAGGCAGACTTCTTTCTTCCCACCCCGGACGCAGGTAAAAGGGGAGGTATTAGCGGGACACCCCCCGATCGTGAAAAACCCTCATAAGGGGGCGAATGCCCGCCCGCCCAGGGACGCCCTTGGACCCGGGCCAGCCCCGCGGACCGACCGAAAAACCGCTTGCCATGGTTTTTTTCGGCCATGCAATTCGAAAGTCCAGACCGGCTTCCGTCACAGGACCTGCCGGTCTTATCTTTTTTACCCGCTCCCCAGCCCTCCCGACCACCTTTCCATGAAGTATATTTTCGTCACCGGCGGCGTCATCTCCTCCCTGGGCAAAGGCCTCACCGCCGCCGCCCTGGGCGCGCTCCTCGAATGCCGCGGCCTGAAGGTGCGCATCCAGAAGTTCGACCCGTACCTCAACGTCGATCCGGGCACCATGAGTCCCTACCAGCACGGCGAGGTCTACGTCCTCAACGACGGCGCCGAGACCGACCTCGACCTCGGCCACTACGAACGCTTCACCTCCGGCGAACTCTCCCGCCTCAACAGCCTCAGCTCCGGCCAGGTCTACGAGACCGTCATCCAGAAGGAACGCCGCGGCGACTACCTCGGCAAGACCGTGCAGGTCATCCCGCACGTCACCAACGAGATCAAGGACCGCATCCTCAAGGGCGGCGAGGGCGTCGACGTGCTCATCACCGAGATCGGTGGCACGACCGGCGACATCGAAGGCCTGCCCTTCCTCGAGGCGCTCCGCCAGTTCCAGCACGACGCCGGCCGCGAGAACGTGGCCTTCCTGCACTGCACGCTGGTGCCCTTCATCAAGGCCGCCGGCGAGCTCAAGACGAAGCCCTCGCAGCAGTCCGTCGCCAAGCTCCGCGAGATCGGCATCCAGCCCGACCTGCTCGTCTGCCGCACCGACCGACCGATCGGCGAGGACAACCGCCAGAAGCTCTCCCTCTACTGCAACGTCGGCCTGGACTGCGTGTTCGAATGCCGCGACGTCGAGCACTCCATCTACGAACTGCCGATGCAGCTCGCCGAACAGCGCATGGACGAAGTCGTCGTCAAGCGTCTCGGCCTGCAGTGCCGGCCGATCGATATCTCCCCGTGGCGCGAGATCGTCCGCCGTCTCCTCGAGCCGAAGCACCGCGTGCGCGTGGGCGTCGTCGGCAAATACATCGAGCTGCAGGACGCGTACAAGTCCGTCTACGAATCCATCACCCACGGCGGCATCGCCAACGAGACCGCCGTCGAAGTCGTGCGCATCGACGCCGAGGACCTCGAGACCAAGGGCACCGCGGCCCTCGAAGGCCTGGACGGCATCCTCGTCCCCGGCGGCTTCGGTAACCGCGGCATCGAAGGCAAGATCATCGCCGCGAAGTTCGCCCGCGAACGCAAGGTCCCCTACTACGGCCTCTGCCTCGGCATGCAGATCACGGTGATCGAATACGCCCGGAACGTGCTCGGCCTGAAGGACGCCCATTCGACCGAATTCGCGCCGGAGACCAAGAACCCGGTGATCCACCTGATGGAATCGCAGAAGAGCGTGGTGACCAAGGGCGGTACGATGCGCCTCGGCTCCTATGACTGCGCCCTGACCCCGGGCAGCCGCTCCCGCGCCGCCTACGGCACGGACAATATCAAGGAACGCCACCGCCACCGCTTCGAATACAACGACGCCTACCGGGCGAAGCTCGAGGCCGCCGGCCTGATCGTCGGAGGGACCAACCCCCAGAGCGGCCTGGTCGAGATCGTCGAGGTCAAGGACCACCCCTGGATGGTCGGGGTCCAGTACCACCCGGAATTCAAGTCCCGCCCGGACCGCGCCCACCCCCTCTTCGCCGCTTTTGTGAAGGCAGCGGTTGAGAAGTCCCGGTTGTCCTGCTAAATCGGAGACGAATCCGGCTCGGCCGGACGCTGACAAGAGGGCGGAGAACCGCCGAACGCGCCACCCCGCGCGCCCCTTCCCCACCCCTATGTCCACCACCATCAACGCCGCCGGCACCTGGGTGCCGCGACTTCGCGAACAGGTCGCCCGGGTCGTCGTCGGCCAGCAATACCTCGTCGACCGCCTGCTGATCGGCCTCCTCGCCAACGGCCACGTCCTCCTCGAAGGCGTGCCCGGCCTGGCGAAGACGCTCTCCGTGCGCACGCTCGCCCAGACCGTCCACGCCGACTTCTCGCGCATCCAGTTCACGCCCGACCTCCTGCCGGCCGACATCGTGGGCACGCTCATCTACGACCCGAAGACGGGCGAGTACGCCGTGAAGCGCGGCCCGATCTTCGCCAACTTCGTCCTCGCGGACGAAATCAACCGCGCGCCCGCCAAGGTGCAGTCCGCGCTCCTCGAGGCGATGCAGGAACGCCAGGTGACGCTCGGCGGCGAGACGCACAAGCTCCCCACGCCCTTCCTCGTCCTCGCGACGCAGAACCCGATCGACCAGGAAGGCACCTACCCGCTGCCCGAAGCCCAGGTCGACCGCTTCATGCTGAAGCTCAACATCGGCTACCCGACCCGCGAGGAGGAACGCCGGATCCTCGACGCGATGGCGACGACCTCGCCGAAGCTCGACGTCGAAGCCGTGATCACGCAGCAGGAGATCCTCGAGGCCCGCAAGGCCGTCGACGCGATCCACGTCGCCGAACCGATCCGCGACTACATCGTCTCGCTCGTGCTCGCGACCCGCGGCCAGCACCCGGGCGGCCCCGACCTCGCCAAGTTCCTCCAGTTCGGCGCCTCGCCGCGCGCGACCATCAACCTCACCCTCGCCGCCAAGGCCTGGGCCTTCCTGCAGGGCCGCGACCACGTGACCCCGCAGGACGTGAAGGACATCGCGCCTGACGTCCTCCGCCACCGCCTGATCCTCACTTACGAAGCCGACGCCGAAGGGGTCGACGCCGACGCCATCGTGCGCCGCGTGCTCGACGCCGTCAGCGTCCCCTAAGCAAGCCCGGCGACCGTGGCCACGCCCGTCCCGACCCACCCGCAGGAGACCCTCCGCCGCGCGCAGCGCGTCGAGATCGTCGCCCTGCGCCAGGTCAACGACGCGATGGTCGGCGCCTACCTCTCGCGCTTCAAGGGCCGCGGCACGGACTTCGAGGAACTGCGCGAATACGTCCCCGGCGATGACGTGCGCGCCATGGACTGGAACGTGACCGCGCGCACGGGCAAGCCGTTCATCCGCCTCCACCGCGAAGAGCGCGAGCTCACGCTGGTGCTCGCCGTCGACGTCTCCGGCTCGGCCGGCTTCGGCTCCGGCGAAAAGACCTTGCGCGAACGCGCCGCCGACGTCGCCGCCTGCCTCGCGGTCTCCGCGCTCAAGGCCGGCGACAAGGTCGGGCTGCTGCTCTTCACCGACCGCGAAGAACTCTGGGTCGCGCCGCGCAAAGGCCGCCGCCACGTGCTGCGCATCATCCGTGAAGTCCTCGAATTCCGCCCCGTCTCACGCCGCACTTCGTTCGTCCAGCCGATGCGTCGCCTCGGCCGCGCCCTCCGCCGTCGTTCGATGGTCTTCGTGGTCTCCGACTTCCTCGCCGGCCCCGAAGGGGGCGACGCGATGGCCGCGGCGCTCGCCGAACTGAACTCCCGTCACGACACCGCGTGCGTGCAGCTCGTCGACGAGCGCGAACGCGTCCTGCCCGACGTCGGCGTGGTCGCGCTCGAGGACGCCGAGACCGGCGAGATCCGCGAGGTCGACACCGGCTCCGCCTCCGTCCGCGCGGCTTTCGCGGCCCAGGCCGAAGCCCGCCTGACCGAGACGGCCGCCCTGCTCGGCCGCGCCGGCACCGATGTCGCGAGGGTCGACGACGACGCGGCCGTGGCGCCCACCCTCGCCCGTTTCTTCGAACGCCGCCGGCGCCGCCGCTGATGCCTCCCGCCGAAGACATCCCGTTCACGCTGCTCGGGCCCAAGGCCGAGGTGCCGCCCGGCTTCTGGTCTTCCTACTGGGGCGCCGCCGTGCTCGGCGTCGCGTTCGTCGCCGTCCTCGCGCTCGTCGCCGTCCGCCTCTTCCGTCGCGCTCCGGCCGCGCGCGCCCCCCACGAGGGATTCGAAGCCGAACTCACGACGGCCGAGACGCTGCCGGCGGGCGAAGCGGTCATCCGCATCACGCGGGCTTTCCGCGCTTACCTTTTCGCCGTCGACGCGCGCGCCCTGCCTTCGCTCGCCACCGAGGAACTGCTGGCCGTGACGGGCGTCATCCCGGTCTTCCTGCCCGCGCGCCAGCCGCTGGCCGCCGCATTGCGCAGCGCCGACGCCGCGAAGTTCGCCGGCGCCGGACTGGAGACCGCGCTGCTGATCGCCGGCGTGCGCGAAGCCGCCCGCCGCGTCGAAGACGCCCGCCGGACGTTCGCCCGGCCCACGACGCCGCCGATCGTGCCTCCGCGCGCGCCGGTCGTCGCGCCGACTTCCTCGTCGCTGCCTACGCCGCCGCCGCTCCCGATCCCGCCGCCCCTCCCGCCGCCGCTGCCCCGGCGGCACCAAGCCTGATGGAACTCTTCGGCTTCGATTTCCAGTATCCTTGGGCGCTCCTCCTCCTGGCGCTCGTGCCGGTCTACGCCTGGCTGCGCGGTCGCATCGGTCGGGCCGCCGCGATCCTCTACCCTGACACCACGCTGCTCGGCGCGGTCGGCCGACCCGTCCGCGAACGGGCAGGCCGCCTGCGTGTCTTCCTCCGCCTGCTGACGGCGATCCTCCTCGTGATCGCCATCGCCGGCCCGCGCACCGCGAACAAGGAGGTCGAACGCGAGGCCGAAGGCGTGGACATCATGCTCGTCGTGGACCTCTCCTGGTCGATGATGGCCCTGGACATGAGCACGGCGCGCGCCGAAGTCACGCGCTGGCAGGCCAGCCAGAACGTGATCTACGACTTCCTGTCGAAGCGGCCCGACGACCGCATCGGCGCCGTGGTCTTCTCGGGCAAGCCCTACCTGCTGAGCCCGCTCACGATCAACAAGATCTGGGTCGAGAAAGGCATCGACCGCATGCACATCGGCAGCATCCAGGAGACCGGCACCGCGATCGGCGAAGGCCTCGCCATGGCCGTCGACCGGATGAAGAACATCAAAGGCCGCCGTTCGAAGGTCATCATCCTGCTGACGGACGGCGACGACAACATGAGCAAGGCGATCCTGCCCGTGCCCGCCGCCGAACTCGCCGCGGCGCTCGGCATCCGCCTCTACTGCATCGGCCTCGGCAAGGACGAGTCCACCATCCTCCCGCGCTTCGACACGCGCACCGGCCAGCTCTACCGCGACGCCCTCGGCCGGACGATCCCGATGCAGACCATCAACCCGGCGAACTACGTGATGCTCGCCAAGATGGCCAAGATCGCCGACGGACGCTTCTACCGCGCGCTCGACCAGGCCCAGCTCGGCCGCGTCTACGAGGAGATCGACCGGCTCGAACGCACCGAGGTGCGCTTCCGCGAATCCGTCGTCTACGAAAGTCACCGCCTCATCTGGATCGGCCTCGCCGCCCTCCTCCTCCTCGCCGAGATCGGCTGGGCCGTCCTGCGGCCCCGCGCGCCCTGAGCCATGGACGTCACCGACCCGCATTTCGAGGATCCGCGCCTGCTGGCGGTCGCCGCCGCCGCGGGACTGATCCTCTTCCTCGCGTTGCGCTGGGCGGAGCACCGCCGCCGCCAAGGACTCACCGGCTTCGCCTCCGCGACGCTGCTCGGGCGGCTGGTGTCCGGTTTCTCCGCGGCGCGCCGGCTCACCAAGGACGCCGCCCTCGCGGCCGCTTTCGCCCTCCTCGTGGCCTGCTTCGCCGGCCCGCGCTGGGGCGTCGTGGAGACCAAGCAGAAAGGCGCGACCGAAGACGTCGTCTTCGCCCTCGACGTCTCGAAGTCGATGCTCGTCGCCGACATGAGCCCGACGCGGCTCGCGCGCGCCAAGGTCGCCATCGCCAACTTCGTCCGCCGCAAAGGCACCGGCAACGTCGGGCTGATCGCCTTCGCCGGCCAGGCCTTCCTGCAGTGCCCGCTCACGCGCGACTACGACGCCTTCTTCCGCACGCTGGAAGAGACCGATACGACCAGCATCCACGTGAGCGGCACCGACCTCGGCCGCGCGGTCGAAGAAGCCGAGCTGGCCTTCTACTCCAACCGCAACCGTAAGCTGCTCATCCTGCTCACCGACGGCGAAGACCTCGAGTCCGGCGGCGTCGAGATGGCGAAGAAACTCAAGCGTAAGGGGCTCGTCGTCCACGCCGTGGGCGTCGGGACGCCTTCGGGCGGCCCGATCCGCGTCATCGGCGAGACGGGCTCGATCGAGACGCTCAAGGACGCCTCCGGAGAAGAAGTGCTCAGCCGCCTCGACGAGAAGACCCTCGGCGAGGTCGCCGAAGCCACCGGCGGACGCTTCGTCCGGCTCGGCCAGGCCGGCGAAGGCATGGAAGCCCTCCGCCTTGCCATCCAGGCGGGCACCGACGAACGCGGCGCCGGCCGCCAAGGCGTCCCGCGCGAAGAATGGTTCCTGAGCCTCGCCCTCCTCCTGCTGGTCGCCGAATCCCTCTTTTCCACCCGCCGCCGCCTGACCACGCCATGAGAACCCTGCTCGCCCTCCTTTTGCTGGCGTCCGCCGCCCGCGCCGCCGAGAAAGTCGCCGACCCGCTCGCGGGGCTCGATGCGCGCGAACTCCATAACCGCGGCACGCAGCGCCTCGCCGAAGGCGACCTGGCCGGCGCCGAGGAAGCGCTCCGCGCCTCGCTGGGCCGCGACGTCGACACCCTGCGCCCGCCGGCCCTGCATAACCTCGGACACGTGCGCTTCGGCAAGGGCAAGGAAGGCCTCGGCGGCCGCACGGCCGGCGACGTCACCGAACTTTCCATCGCGCGCTCCTACCTCGAGGCGGCCGACGCCGATATCTCGGACATGAAGGATCAGATCGAGCTGCTCGACAAGGCGAAGGCCGAAGGCCGCGAGCCGGACTATGTGCCCGCGACGGCCGCGCTCGGCGGCGGCATCAACACCTACCGCACCATCAGGAAGCTCATCCCGAAGGAAGAGGCGATGGTCACCAGGCGCTCCGGCGTCGTCGCCCTCTGGACGCGTTCGGTCGGCGATTTCCGCGGCGCGCACGAACTCGACGCGGCCGACACCCAAGGCAAGGCCAACGCCGAGGCCGTCGAGGAACTCCTCCGCGCCCTGCGCCGCGAGACCGCCGCGCTGGCCGAGACCATCGAAGCCCAGCGCAAGAAGCTAGAGGAGCTGCGCGACGTCATCCGCGAACTGGTGAAGCGCATCCCGGACGACAAGCTGCCGCCCGAAGCCGAGAGCGGCGACGAGGACGAAGAAGAAGATTTCCTCCCGCCCGAACGCCGTAAGCCGAAGCCCCGCTCCGGCAGCGACAAGAAGGGCGAAGAAGGCAAGGAAGAGAAGATGACCGAACAGGAGGCCCGCGGGTCGCTCGAAGGCCTGAAGAACGAATTCGGCCGCAAGATGCCGGCGGGCCAGCAGGACGGCCAAGGCGGCAGCGGCGGCAAGCCCAAGGACAAGAAAGGCAAGGACTACTGAGATGCGCCGCTTCCTCTCCTTCTGCGTCGTGCTTTGCCTCGGGCTCCTCGCCCGCGCGGAGGACCGCGTCCACTGGGAGATCACCCCGCGCGTGACCGCTCCGGGACAGCCGTTCCGGCTCCAGATCATGGTCGAGTCCGACGTCGTGCTCGGCGGCGCGCAGTTCATCAGCCGCGAGATCAAGCCGCCGGGCGGCATGGCCCTGCGCCTGTCCGGCCAGATCATCCGGCCTGACTCCAACGAGGCCACCTTCAACTTCTCGGGCGTCGCCCCCGAACAGCTCGGCGAACACGTCATCCCTTCGTTCAGCCTGCGCTTCGCCCGCAAGGTCGTGGTCGTGCCGGAGATCCGCCTGCTCGTCAGCGACCAGGTCACCTTCCGTCGCGAAGCCCAGGCCCGCGCCGAACTCGTCCTGCCCGACCGCGTCTTCTACGTGGGCGAACTGGTCCGCGGCGCCATCCGCATGCGCGGCGGCGAGGACGAGGCGGTCGTCGCGAGCTACGGACTCGAGTCGCTCGCCGAAGGTTTCTCGATGGTCGTCACCGCCGAACGCCAGCCGCTGCCCGATGACCTCGGCCAAGGACTGCAGACCACCTTCGACCTGACGCCGATCCGCGAAGGCGCGGGCGAATTCTCCCTCAACGGCATCATGCTGGTGCAGAACGGCGAAGCCGGCGCCTTCAACCAAGGCGGCCGCGACCGGCCCTTCGCCTTCCGCCGTCGCCTGACGGTCGCGCACGTGCCGGAACGCGGCCGCCCGCCGGAGTGGAGCGGCGCCATCGGCCGCTTCGTCGCCGAAGGCCTGCAGGTCTCGAAGGACCAGCCCGAGGTCGGCGAACCGATCCGCCTGCGCGCGATCCTGACCGGCGAGGGCAACCTCGACCGGATCCTGCCGCCGGAACTCAAAGGCGACGAGACCTGGGACGTCCTCCCGGCCACCGAGCGCCGCCGACACGCCGAGGACCAGCGCATGTTCGTCTACACGCTCGTGCCGCGCCTGCCAGGCAAGTTGCGCACGCCGGCCGTCCGCCTGGCCGCGTTCGATCCCGCGACCAAGACCTTCAGCCGCCTGGAGTTCACCCCGCTCGAGATCACCGTGACCGGCAACGCGCCGGCCCAGGTCGACCTCGTGACGGCCGATCCGGCCGCGCCCGTCGCCGCCCAGCCGAAGCCGGTGACCGGCCTCGCGACGCCCGAACCGAAACGCTCCTCGCCCCTCTTCCGCGGTTCGCCCGCCGGTTCGCTCGGCGACGCCGACGGTTTCTGGTCCGCGAACGCGACCGCCCTCGGCCTGGTCGTGGCCGCGACGACCGTGACCGGCGTCCTCGGCTACCTCGCCGCGCATCCCGAGATCCGCCGCCGCCGTCGCGCCCGCGCCCTCATGCGCGCCGCGCTCACGGAAGCCGAAGCCTGCCGCCGCCGCGGCGACGCCCGTGGCTTCGCCGCCGCCGTCGTGCGCGGTCTGCAGGCGGGCGTGGCCGCCCAGCTCGACGCCGAAGAGCAGGCGATGACCCAAAGCGACGTCGAACGCGTCCTGCCTGGCGCCGATCGCGCCCGCCTCGACGGACTTTTCCTCCGCGCCCACGCCGACCGCTTCGCGCCGGCTACGCCCCTCGCCGCCGCGGGGGACGCCGAAGCCGACCTCGCGCTCCTGCGCCGCCTGCTCGCCACGCGATGAAGACCTTCGCCCTGCTCCTCCTCTGCTGGCTCGCGCCGCTCGCCGCGGCGGAAGGGCCCAGCGCCGCCGAGCAGGCCTACGCCCGTGGCGATTACGCGGGTGCGGTCGAACTCTGGAGCGCGGAAGTCCGCGCCGAAGGCGTGACCGCCGCCCGGCTGGCGGCGCTCGGCAACGCCGAATGGCGGCTCGGTCGGAAAGGCCGCGCGATGATCTGCTGGGAGCGCGCGCTCCTGATCGACCCCCGTGACCCGGTCGCGCTCGCCGGCATCAAACACGGACTGGACGCCGGAGGCGTCGAACGTCCGCAGCCGACGGCCGTCGAAGAATACGCCGCCTTCCTGGCCGCCGACCTCTGGCTGCTGCTGGCCGTCGTGTCTTTCTGGACCACGGTCCTCTGCGTGGCCGTACCGCGCCTGCGCGGACGCCCCGCGAGCGAGGCCAACCAGTGGACCCGCGTAGGCGCGCTCACCGTCCTCGCCCTCTGCGTGCCCGGACTCTGGGGCGGGCGCTCGCATGGCGCCCGCGCCGTGATCCGTCGCCCCGAAGTCTCCCTCCGCCTGACGCCGACGCAGTTCGGCGAACCGCTCCGCGGCGTGGCCGAAGGAGATGTCGTGCGGACCGAGCGCCCGCTCAACGGCCACCTGCGTGTCCGCACGGCCGACGGCAAGACCGGCTGGGTCCGCGCGGGCGAGATCGAAGCCGTGCGCGGTCCGGGACTGCCCGCCGACCTGGAGCCGAAGGCGGCCCCCTGAGCCTTTCGCCTTGGAGAGAAGGGCGGGGTCGGCTTGGATGCTGACGTGCGCCTCCTCGACCGCCACGTCCTGACCGAAACCGCCGTCGCCGGCGGGGGCGCCACGGGCGCGTTCGTGTTCGTGCTGGTCGCCGGCAACATCCTGAACCAAGTCTCGGGCGCCGTCGCCTCGGGTCGCGTGAGCGGCTGGGAGGGACTCGAACTCATCGCCTTCCTCATCCCCGGCGTGCTGCCTTACGCGCTGCCGCTCGGACTGCTGACCGGCGTGCTGCTGGCCTTCGGCCGCATGGGCTCGCAACAGGAGATCACCGCGATGAAGGCCGGTGGCCTCAGCCTCAGCCGCATCGCGCGTCCGGCCCTGCTCCTCGCCGCCGCCTGCGCCTTGCTCTCCGCCTGGCTGAACCTCGAAGTCGCGCCCGCCGCCAACACCGAATACCGCCGCCTGCTCGTGGGCTCCGCCAAGGACAACCCCGCGTCGGTCATCGTGCCCGGCCAGCTCAACCGCCAGTTTCCCGGCATGGTCATCCGTGCCAGCGCGCGCGAGGGCGAAGTCCTCCGCGACTTCTGGCTCTGGCGCGTCGACGACCGCGGCCGGCTCGTCCAGTCGGTCCATGCCCGCGAAGCGCGGCTGGCGCGCGCGGTCTCCCAGGCCGGCGAAGGCGTCCTGCGGATCACGCTCACCGACGCGCGCCTCGATTCCCGGCCCGCCGGCGATCAGGCCTTCCTGCAGCCGTCTTCGTTCGCCACCGCGACCACTTCGATCCTCGAGTTCCCGGCCGCCGGCGTCTTCAAGGACGGCGATAACTTCCAGCGTAAACTGCGCTGGCTGACGACGCGGGAACTCCTGGACGCGATCGACAAGGGCTGGGAAGTGCCGGCCGGCGCCGATGCCGCGACCCTCGAACGCGGACGCATGGTCGTGAAGACCCAGCTCATGGCGCACCTCGCGAGCGCCTTCTCCGTGTTCACGCTCGCGTTCCTCGCCGTCCCCCTCGCCGTCCGTGTCGGCCGGTCCGAGACCTTCGTCAACGCCGCCCTCGCCCTCGCGATCGCGCTGAGCTATTATCTGCTGAGCTCGATGGCGAGCTACGTGAAGGATCCCGCGCTCCGGCCCGACCTGCTCGTCTGGCTGCCGAACCTGGCGGTCCTCGTGCTCGGCTGGTTCCTGCTGCGGCGCGCCTCGCGCCACTGAGACCGGTCACTTCTCGCGCTGGTACCAGGCGAAGAACGCGTAGCCCATGCAGAGCAGGGCGAAGATCTCGTTGAAGCCCTTCATCACGACCGCGCCGAGGATCATGTCCGCGGCGGCCGAGAGTTCGCTCACGCGCGGCGCCAGCCGGTAGGTCTCGTAGATCGGATGGTCGCCGAAGATGAGCACCGCCCAGAGCGGCAGGTCGGCGATCATCAGGCCGAAGGAGTAGAAGATCGCCATCCCGTAGCCGATGCGGGGCAGGCGGGTCGACAGCGAGAACAGCGGCCAGACCATCAGGATGGCCGGCAGGAACATCGACCAGTGTTCGACCACGTGGAGCGGCCGGCTGCGCAGGGCGGCTTCGTAGAGCTCCGGGAAGTGCCACATCGAGAAGCACAGCGTGAAGATCAGTCCGCCCGTGACCGGGTGGGTCAGGAAGGCCAGCGCGCGCGTGAGCCGGGGACGGTCTTTCAGGAAGCCGTCGACGAGCTCGGGCGGCAGGCCCGTGACGATAAGCGGAGCGGAGACGTAGATGAGCAGCATGTGCTGCAGCATGTGGGCCCAGAACAGGAAGCTTTCGCCGAGCTGGTCCAGCGGCGAACCCACCGCGATGTAACCGACGAGCACGCCGAGATGGAAGCGCACGGCGTGCCCGACGGGATAGGCGGCCAGCCCCGGCATGCAGCGCGCGCGATACGGCCCGCAGGCCAGGGCGTGGGCCCAGGAGGCGCCGACGACCAGGAGCAGCAGGAGCGGCTCCGTGTGCCAGTGCAGGGGGATGTTCATCGCCGATGATATGAAGCGCGGGCGGGCGGACCCGCAAGCGTGGGGCACGAAAAAGGCCTCCGTTCGCACGGAGGCCTTCGTCGGTCGGCGGTCGTCCGGCTTAGGCGAACCAGCGCGTGTCGATGCGGTCGGCGCTGAACAGGCAGAGCAACGCGGCGTAGGTCGCGAAAGCCAGCACCAGTCCGGCGAGGAAGCACCAGAAGAGCAGGCGCTTGTCGTAGATCAGGTGCATGAACCACAGGATGACCGCGAAGAACTTGCCGGCGGACATCAGGGTCAGGACCGTGAAGATGACGGCGGTCGGCAGCGGCAGGTAGATCAGGACGATCTCGGCGCCGGTGACGACGGCCAGCCAGAGGGCCAGCACGATGAAGTGGTGGTAGCGACGGACTTCCTC
>JBILXR010000031.1:0-15102 GCA_044378215.1 Opitutales bacterium | reverse complement strand
CAGGATCACGAGGACCACGAGGATGCAGACGAGGAAGAGGGCCACCACGGAGGCGTAGAGAAGGAAGTCCGACATGGCCCTATCCAAGGGGTCGTTTCCCCATAAAACAACGCCAAAATCAGGCCTGAAGGTAGCTGCCCCCGCTGACCCGGTAGGTCAGCCATTCGCCGGAAGGCGGGGGAACGGTGCCGGTCGCGATTACCTGATGCTTTTCCCCGACTTCGTCCCAGAAGGCCCGGCGGCGGGTATCGTCCAATTCGCCCAGCACGTCGTCGGCCAGGATGACGGGAGGGGTCGGGGCACGGGCGGTGTCGCGTTGCAGGCGGGCGAGACAGAGAGCCAGGACGAGCAGGCGCTGCTGACCTTCGGAGGCGTAGTCAGCGGCGTCTTGGCCGCCGAAGATCATCGAGAAGTCATCCCGCTGCGGACCGCGAAGGGTCGTCCCCGTCGCGAGGTCGGCGCCGCGGGTCTTCGCCCAGACTTCCGAAAGCTGTTCGGCGGTAACGTCGGGAGCGTAACGGAGGTCGGCGCCTTTGTCGGGGAAGCCGGCGCGGGCGCAGGTTTCGCGGAGCGTCGCGGCGAGTTCGGGCAGCACGCGCGCCCGGGTGGCGGCGAGCAGCTGCGCGGGCGCGAGCATGGCTTTTTCGAAGGCGCGTAGTTCTTCGTCGGAACGGACGTCGGCCTTGAGGAGCGCGTTGCGGCCTTCGAGCGCGCGGCCATAGTCACGTACGGCTGTCAGGTACGATGCATCGGTGCCGCCGATCGCGGCGTCGAGCCAGCGGCGGCGGTTGGAGGGCGAACCGCGCACGAGGCGGAGGTCGTCGGAGCAAAAGACGATGGTCGGGAACTGACCGAGGTGCTGGGCGACCGAGGCGACGGGCGTGCCGTTGAGCAGGGCCTTGCGGGAACCTTTGGCCAGGCGGAGTTCGATCTCGGAGTGCTCGGTCGGCGAGAGGCGGACGTCCAGCCGCAGGCGGGCCTCGGTGCAGCCGGCGCGGACCAGCGGCGAGATATCCGTCGTGCGGAAGGAGCGGAACGAGGACACCAGGGCGGCGGCCTCGAGGAGGTTGGTCTTCCCCTGGCCGTTGTCGCCGAGCAGGAAGACGCGCGGCGCGTCGGTGACGACGTCGGCGAAGGTGAGGTTACGGAAATCGGCCGCCCGGATGCGGGTCAGGCGCATGGGTTATTCCGGCAGGAGGATGACCGTCCCGATCTTCGGCAGATTGTTCACTGAGGTCATCTTGTCGCGATTGGCGTTGAAGATGGCCGAGATGCGCGTGGGGCCGGCATCGCCGTAGATCTTGCGCGCGATGCTCGAGAGGCTGTCGCCCTTCGCGATCGTGTATTGGCGGAAGCGCCCCGGCGAGCCGTCGGCGGCGGGCGCGGGTTTGTCGGCGGCGGGGCCGGTCGTCTTGGCCGGAAGCGTGAGCCCCTTGTGGTTACGATTCGCGTCGGCGAGCTCGCGCTTGAGCTTCTCGTTCTCGAGTTGCAGCGAACGAAGGCGGGCGTTGAGGTCGGCGCCGCCGAGGGCGTCGGGTTCCATCGGTCGTCCCGGCAGCTGCTGCATGAACTGCTTCTCGGCGGTCTTCACCATCTGACGGACGATGTTGGACTGCTCGGAAGTCGGCTTCATCCGGATATACTGGTTGAAGTGGTAGATCGCCGGCAGCGGATCCTGGAGTTCGAGGTACATGCGGCCGGCCTCGAGGTGGGATTCGGCGGCTCCCTTACGATTATCGATGACCTTGAGGAAGCACTCGAGGGCCTTACGGACTTCGCCTTGCTTGTGGAACGTCTGGCCCTGGCGGAATTCCGGGTCGTCGACGTCGAGGGTGCGGGAGTCGGCCCGCGAGCCGTCTTCGCAGCCGACGAGCAGGAGGAAAGAGAGGACGAAAGCAGCGCGGACCATGGCCGGCACAATCTTCGTCGGCGTCGCCTCCTTCAATCTCAAATCATTCACCGAGCGCCCGCGCGAGGGCCGCGGGCAGGTCGGGTGTCTCGAAGCGGAAACCCGCGGCCAAGGCGGCGGCAGGGGTCACGCGCAGGTCGCCGAGGACGGTCTCGTCGCCCATCTGGCCGAAGAGCAGGCGGACGGCCCAGGCGGGGGCGGGGAGGAAGGCGGGGCGGTTGAGGGTCTTGCCGAGCGCGCGGGCGAAGTCGGCCTGCGAGCAGGGCTCCGGGGCGACGGCGTTGAGGGCTGGAGGGAGGGAGGGCTGCTCTAGGCACCAGGCGATCAGGCGGACCAGGTCGCCGAGCCGAATCCAGCTCATCTGCTGGCGTCCATCGCCGATGGGGCCGCCCAGTCCGCAGCGGAAGGCCGGCAACATCAGGCGCAGGGCACCGCTCGAAGCCGCGAGCACGACCCCGGTCCGCAGCCAAGTCGTCCGGATGCCGGCCGCGCGGGCGGGTTCGGTCGCCAGTTCCCAGGCGGCGGAGACCTCGCCAAGGAAACCTTCGGAAGAAACTGGGGAAGCCTCGGTAAGCGTCTCGTGGCGACGGATGCCGTAACGGCCGACGCCGGACATCGAGAGGAAGAGCTGAGGCTTGGTTTTTAGTCCGGCCAAGGTTTCGGCGAGGAGGCGGGTACCGTCGCGGCGACTGGTCAGGATACGATCCTTGGCGGCGGCGGACCAGCGTTGCGCGATGGGTTCACCGGCGAGGTGGATCACGGCGTAGGCGCCTTCGAGCGCGGCGCGGTCGATCTGACCGGTCAGATGATTCATGCCGCCCGCGCCATCGTGACGAGAACGGAAAGGAACGACCTCGTAGCCGAGCGCGGCCAGCTGACGGGCTAGGGCTTTTCCTACCAGTCCCGTGGCTCCGGTCAGGATGACTTTACGCAGGGCGCTCATGAGCCTTGGGTAATCTGAACGTCCGGGAAGGCAAGTAAGGGAGCAGATAGGGTGACTAATCGAACAAGTCTTGATGGGTGCCGGTCCGGATCAGGCGGATTTCGTCGGTCTTGGGGTCACGGACGTAGATGACCAGCCAGTCGGGTTCCAGATGGGAGTCCCGGGCATCCTGAAACGTTCCCCTCAGGGGGTGGTCACGGTACGATGCTGGCAGGGGGTCGCCATGGAGCAGCAATTCCAGCCAGCGGCGAAGTTTCCGGAGGTCCTTACCCCGCCGCCGCATCATCTCCACGTCTTTCCGGAAGCGTTTCCCGGAGGAGATCTTGATCACAGACCGAGGTCTTTGAATAGTTCTTCCTTGTTGCGATAACGACGCGTGCCCTGGCTCTTGCGGGCGGCTTGGAGGGCCTGGGCGGTGGCGGCGTTCGGCGTGTGCAGCGGGAAGGGCAGGGCTTGGTGCAGGGCGACCTGGCGATAGAGCAGATGAATCGCGTCCGAGGCGTTCAAGCCGAGCGCGGCGAGGACCTTCTCAGCCTTACGTTTGAGCGCAGGTTCGATGCGGGCACGGACGAGGGCGGACTTGTTCATGTGTTCAATGTAGTCCTTTTGTGACCACAGGTCAAATGTCGGTTTCATGCCTTCAGCCAAGCATGAACAACCTACTCGACAAGTCTGCCGGTCTAGGATCGATCCCCTGAGCTCAACGCTTCAGCCGAGCACGAGACGATTCAAGCCCCGGGCTTATTCACCACGAGGATCCAGGGCTTACCTGGGGTCGGGTAGTAACCGATCTTCTCGACGTGCAGGCCGGCGGCGGCATGGGCTTCGGCGAACTTCAGCACGACGTCCGATTCCTCGGGGCCACCGGGGTGTCCCGTATAGGCCACGCAGATTAACCGGCCACCGGGGCGAAGTGCGGCGTAGGCGGCGTCGAGCGCCACTTGCGTGGAGTCGGGTCGGGTGATGATGTCGGGATTGCCTCCGGGCAGGTAGCCCAAGTTGAAGATCGCCACGCCGACCTTGCCTTGCTGGGCGGGCGTGAGCACCGCCGCGAGTTCGGCATGGCTGCGCAGGTGGACGGAGACGCGGTCCAGCAGGCCGGCGACCTCGAGGAGGTTGCGGGTCGAGGCGACGGCTTCCGGTTGGATGTCGAAAGCGTGGACGTGGCCCGAGGGACCAACGGCTTGGGCGAGGCAGGCGGTGTCACGTCCTTTGCCGGCGGTGCCGTCCACGGCGATGTCACCTGGACGGAGGATTTCCGTGGCGAGCTTCTGGGCGCGTTCGGTGACGCGGACCGGGTTTACGGGAGCCACGGGAATTTCCGGAAGTTCGGAGCGCGTTTCTCGTTCCAAGCGGCGCGACCTTCGTCGCCCTCTTCCGAAAGATAATAGAGCAGGGTGGCGTTGCCGGAAAGTTCCTGGATACCGGCCTGGCCGTCGAGTTCGGCGTTGAAGGCCGACTTCAGGCAACGGATGGCGAGCGGGCTCTTGGTCAGGATCTCCTGCGCCCACTTCACGCCTTCGGCGTCGAGCTGCTCGTAAGGGACGACCGTGTTGACCAGGCCCATCTCGAGGGCCTGCTTCGCGTCGTATTGGCGGCAGAGATACCAGATCTCGCGGGCCTTCTTCTGGCCGACGATGCGGGCGAGGTAGGAGGCGCCGAAGCCGCCGTCGAAGCTGCCGACCTTCGGGCCGGTCTGGCCGAAGACCGCGTTGTCGGCGGCGATGGTGAGGTCGCAGATGACGTGGAGCACATGGCCGCCGCCGATGGCGAAGCCGGCCACGAGGGCGATGACGACCTTGGGCATCGAGCGGATGAGGCGCTGCAGGTCGAGGACATTGAGACGAGGGACGCCGTCCTTGCCCATGTAGCCGCCCTTCTTGTCGCCGCGGATCTTCTGGTCGCCGCCGGCGCAGAAGGCGAACTTCCCGTCGTGCTGGGGGTTGGCGCCGCGCAGGAGCACCACGCCGATGGTCGCGTCGTCGCGGGCGTCGCTGAAGGCCTTGAGCAGTTCCGCGACGGTGTCCGGCGTGAAGGCGTTGCGGCGGTGCGGGCGGTTGATGGTCACGCGGGCGATGCCCTCGACCTTCTCATAGACGATATCGGCGAACTCGCCGCACTTCTGCCAACGGAGGTCGGGCTGCATGGGGCTTAAGTTGGAGGCAGGGGGGACGTTTTCAAACGATTAAGCGACGGGACGCTTGAAAATCGCCGGCGGTTCCCGCACTTTGGCCTCCTATGGCCAAACTGACTCCCGAACAGATCACCAAGGTCTCCGCCTGGGTAGCCGAAGGCGCGACGCTTTCGCAGATCCAGGAGCGCCTGTCCTCCCAGCTCGAGGTTTCCATGACCTACATGGACGTCCGTTTCCTCGTGGACGACCTGAACCTCGCCCTCGTCGAGAAGGAAGAGCCCAAGAAGCTCGAAGAGCCCGCCGTCGAAGAAGTACCCGCCGACGCCGCCGCAACCGCCGCCGCTCCGACCGCCCAAGGCGCCGGGGTCGTCACCGTCGAAGTCGACACGATCGCGCAGCCGCATGCGATGGTCAGCGGACACGTCACTTTCTCCGACGGGGAAAAGGCCGATTGGTATATCGACCATCAGGGTCGTCCGGGCATGGCCGCGCGCACGCCGGGTTATCGCCCGACGCCGCAGGACATCACCGACTTCCAGGTCAAACTGGACGCCGCGCTCCGTCAGGCCGGTTACTGAGCGCTCAGCGCGTCTTCAGGATCGCCTCCGCCAGGACGAAGTCCGCCGGGCGCGTCAGCTTGAGGTTCACCGAGGGGTTCTCGACCAAGGAAACGTCTTGGCCGACGAATTCCACGGCGGAACTGTCGTCGGTCACCTTGCGCTGGAGTTCCGCGACCTTGCGGTAGGCCTTGAGCACGATGGCCGTGCGGAAGACCTGCGGCGTCTCGGCCGTCCAGACCAGGCCGCGGTCGGGGGAAGTCTCGACCGAAGCGGAGTCCGCCTTGGCGATCTTGACCGTATCGGCGGCGCGTCCGGCCAGAATGGCGGCGCCGGACTCGAAGGCCTTGGCGCGTACTTTGCGGATGGCTTCGGCGGAGACCAACGGGCGGGCGCCGTCGTGGATGTGGACCAGACCGGAGTGGCCTTCGCAGGTATTGAGGGCCGCGAGGACCGAGTCCTGGCGGGATTCGCCGCCGGGCACGAAGTCGACCGCGGGTGCGGACGGCAGGTGGGCGGCGAGCAGGGAACGTAGTTTGGCGAGCTGGGCGTCGTCGCGATAGGTGATGACCACCCGACCGATCAGACTCGTGCTCAGGAAGGACTGAAGCGAGTGGACGAAGACCGGCTTACCGGCGAGAGGCGCGGTGATCTTGTCGTCGACGACGGACTGCATGCGCCGGGCGGAACCCGCGGCGAGAAGGATGAGGATGTCGTCGCCGGCGCTCATGCGGTCTCGCCGATGTCACGGCGGATGCGGAGCGTCTCGGTCGCGGGATCCTTGGCCTTGAGGATGGGACGGCCCACCACGATGAAGCTCGCGCCTGCGGCGGCGGCCTGGGCGGGGGTCATGACGCGATTCTGGTCGTCGCCGGCGGCGTCAGGGTAGCGGATGCCCGGCGTCACGAGCGTCGGACCTGCACCGAGGTCGGCGCGGAGGACGGGCAGTTCGAGCGGCGAGCAGACGAGTCCGCCGATGCCGGAGTTGATGGCCATGCGGCCGAGCAGGCGGACCTGTTCTTCCGGCGTGCGGGCGACGCCCGTGGCGGAGAGTTGGGCTTGGTCCATCGAAGTGAGTACCGTCACGCCGAGCACCGTGCAGTCGGGCAGGGCGGACTTGGCGGCATCGGCGGCTCGGGCGATCATCTCGGGTCCGCCGCAGGCGTGGATTGTCAGGAGCGAGCAGGGGCGGCCCTTGAGGCTTTTGACCGCGGACGCGACCGTGTTGGGGATGTCGTGAAACTTCAGGTCGAGGAAGACCTTGAAGCCGAGGGCATGGAATTCGTCGACGATTCCCGGACCGTGGCGCGTGAAGAGCTGGAGGCCCAGCTTCACCCAGGCCAGATTGCCGGCGAGGGGGCGGGCGAGTTCCAAGGCTTCCTCCTTGGTCTCTACGTCTAGGGCGAGGATGAGTCGGCAAGGCGAAGCCATGCCGTGTTTATGGAAACGGCCCGGCCTTCCCGCCAGCGTAAATCTCCGGCCGGCTTACTTCTTGGTCTTCTTGGGCGCCGGCGTGCTGGGCAGGGTGTGCACGTCGTACGTGAAGGGCTTGGCCGGCTGCTGGCCGAGCAGGTGGAGGCTGAACCATTCCGCCATGCGGACATTGTCGTCGGCCATCTCGACCCAGCCGCCGTGGGCGGCGCCGAGGCGGATGAGGACGTCGCTCTTCGCGCCGACTTCCTGGGCGCGGGCGTGGTAGCGGCGGGCCTGCGAGTCAGGGACCAGCGGGTCGGCGTCGCCTTGGACGATGAAGGTCGGGGGCGTCTGGGCGCTGATGCCGTAAAGGGGCGAAAGTTCCCGGCCGGCGCGTTCGCGTCCTTCGGCGGTGGTCACGATCGGGCCGAAGGCCGGGGCGCGGGTGGTGAGCGGGCCGATGCCTTCCTTGCTGTCGCCATCCTTGGCCCAGCTGAGGAAGTCGACCGGCGGGTAATAACAGGCCACGGCGTTCACGGCGGAGCTCACGTGTTCGACCGGATCTTTCGATTTCGGATTAGCCGGAAGCACGTGGGTGCCGAGCATCAGGCTGAGGTGGCCGCCGGCGCTGCTGCCGGTGACGCCGATCTTATTCGGGTCGATGCCGAACTTGGCGGCGTTGGCGCGGACGAAGCGGACGGAGCGCTGCAGGTCGGCGACGATCTCGTGGACATGGAAGCGGGGCTGTGTGCCGTGGACGACGACGAAGGTCGTGAAGCCGTGCAGCGGCCAGCCGCCGTCGCTGATGCTGTTGTGATTGGAGTTCCAGCCGCCGCTGACGATCTTGATGACCGCCGCGCCGTTGGGCTTCGCGGGCGTGAAGACGTCCATCGTCAGCGCCACGCCATCATGCTTGGCGTAGATGACGTCCGTGACGCGGGTGACGTCCTGGGCGGAGCCTAGGGCGCAGGTGAGGGCGAGGAGCAGGCTGGCGAGGAGTCTCATGGGATTGACCATAGGACAACGCCAAGCCGGCGAAGTTGCAAGCCGCTCAGACCTTCAGGCGGAACTTAATGACCACCTTCAAGATCTCGGCCGGGGCGCCGAGTTGGACGCCAGGCTGGTGGCCGTCCTGCGGATGAAAGACCGCGAAGTTACCCCGGCCGAGGGTCAGGAGCGCGGAAGGGGTCGTCGGAGCGGCATATTTCTCGACGTCCTTTTCGGCGATATAGGGCTTCGTCATGACCAGGGTCTTTTGGTCCGTGTGGCCGCAGAGTTCGAGGCCTTGATAGACGACCTGGATGTCGCCGTAGACTTGATGGGCTTCCCACATCTTGTCGGCCGACGGGGCCGTCTGGTAGCGCTGCACGATCGCGACGAGGTCCTGGCCTTGGAGCTCATATTTGCCGTCGGCCGTATCGACATCGAAGGTGCGCAGATAAGCGAAGGCCTTCGGGAAGAGCGGGTGCAGCGACTCGTAAGCAGCGGAGGCGGAGAGTTGGTCGAGGATCATGCTAAAAAGGGGCAGGGGCAGGGACAGGGACAGGTTGTTTAGGCTTCGTCGGGCAGGCCTTCGACGTCTTCGAGCGGGAGTTCGACGGGTTGATCGGAGCCGAGGATCGAGAGCAGAAGGGCGATGCGCTTCTGCGGCGATTCGAGTCGGATGATCTCGCCTTCGGAGCCGGTGAAGATCCCGCGGATCACGCGGGCTTTCGCGCCGACCTTCAGCTCTTCGTCGAGCATCGACAGGATGGCTTCCGGTCCGAGCGCGTTGAGTTCGTCAATGACGGCTTGCTCGACGTCGACCGGCCGGCCTTCGCGGCTGACGAGGTGGAGCACGCCGCGGGTGCTGCGGATCGTCGACTGGAACTCCATCGGGTCGAAGCGTGCGAACACGTAGCCAGGGAAGAGCGGTTCGATGACGACCTTGTTCTTTTCGTGGCCGCGTCGCGTGCGACGCAGGCGAGGGAAGACCAGTTCAGCGACGCCGATGGCACGTAGGTTCTGCACCGCCACCGCCTCTTGGCGAGGCTTGGCCTTGATGCAGAACCAGGTCGGGCCGACGGCTTGGGTCATGCGCTCTTTAAAGCGGACTTCGAGCGGTCCGGGAGCCAGCCTAGCGCGATGAGCGCCAACTGGGAGGGTACGAAGACGTAATAGAGCCAGAAGGAGCCCTGTTCGGTGAAACCGTAGCTGTGGAGACCCACGCCGAGAAGGTTGGTGCCGAACCAGGACCAGGCCGTCACGATGTTCCCGAAGACGAGGAGCTGCATGAGCCCTTCGCGGCGGACGAGTCCACCCCAGCGGGCGTGCAGGCAGATCGCGCACCAGAGCACGATCAGGATGGCGCCGTTCTCCTTGGGGTCCCAGCCCCAGAAGCGACCCCAGCTCTGGTCGGCCCAGATGCCGCCGAGCATCGTGCCGATGAAGCTCGCGAGGACCGCGAAGGCGAGGATGCCGTAAGCCGCGCGGGCCACGCTGTCGCCCCAGTTGTAGTCGGCCTTGAAGGCGCGGAGCGCGAGGTGGAGGGCACCGAGCAGACCCGCGACGAAGGTCGCCGAGTAGCCGAGCGTCACGATGGTCACGTGCGTCGCCAGCCAGAAGTTCGAGTCGAGCACCGCACGGACGCTCTCGAGGTTGTCTTCACCGGAGAGGCCGAGGTTATGGGCGACGATCAGCGAGACGAAACCCGTGATGCCGGTGGCGGCGGCGCCGATGCCGTTCTTCCAGACGCGTTCGAGCATGATGCCGAGGGCGACAGCGCCCCAGGCGACGAAGATGCCGGAGGAGTAGAGGTTGGTCACCGGCGGACGGCCGTGCAGCCACATGCGGTAGCCGAGCGAGAGCGTGTGCAGCACGAAACAGGCGACCAGCAGGCGGTAGGCCCAGGCGCGCAGGTTTTCGGAGGATGTCAGCCAGGAGGCGAAGACCATGAGCACCGTGATGGCGTAGGCGATGAGCAGCCAATAGAAGGGCTGCATGCGGCCGAAGGCGGCTTCGGACTCGGCCTTGGCCGTCCACGGTCCCTTAAGGGAGGCGGCGATGGCGGAGGCGAGGCGGGCGCATTCGTCGTCCTTGCCTTCGCGCCAAGCCATGGAGAAGTCGGCGTAGCGGGTGATCAGGCCGTCTTCGGCGAGGCCGGCGCGATGGGTCTTCTGGTCCTTGATGATGCCGAGGAGGGAGCCGCCGAGGTTATCCCAGCGTTCGACGGAATCCGGATCCTTGGGCGGCATCAGGCCGATGGCGCCTTCGCGTTCGAATTCCTGGTAGCGTTCGACGAACGTGCGGACGGTCTTCTGGAGCTCGGGGTCGAACGCCTGGCCGGAACCGCCGTTGGCGCGGCTGGTATTCATCTCGGAAAGGGCGCGGTTGAGGGCGCTGATCCAGGCGCCGTATTCACGGCGCGGGGTGACGTCCGCCGGGAGGTCGCCGGGGATGAACGTCATGCTGAGAGCCGCGTATTGACGGGCGGCGCTTTCGAGGTTGAGCAGGGCGCGGTCTTCGGCGTCGCGGTCAGCCTGGGCGCGCTTGCGGGCCTTCTCGGCGGCCTGGCTGAGTTCGGCGCTGTTCTTCAGGATGCCGTCCCAGCTGACGTAGAGGCTCTTCTCGGGGTCGCCGCCGACGCGTTTGAGCACGTTGGGGTGTTCGACTCGGAAGGTGGGCAAGTGGCGGGCAATCGGCGCACGGAAGGAGACTTCGATGAGCCAGTCGATCGCGGAGACCGAGCCACCGGTGAGGCGGACCGGACGCTTCTCGAGCATGGCCTGAAGGTTCGCATCGAGCGCGGGGAGTTCCTTCGTGATGGTGGCCCGATCTTCCGCCGACCAGGTGGACGGGCGCTGACCGAAGGCCACGCGTTCAAGCTTGGAAAGCAAGACGGAGGTGCGGGCGCGCATCTGCAGGAGCGAGCCCGTCGCGAGCGTCTCGATCGGGACGATACGACCACCGCTCTGCACGGGAATCTCGCCGAGTTCGCGGGTATTCCAGCCGGCGTCGGCGGCCTGCGAGGTGGCCGAGAGGAAGCCGAGCGCAAGCATCGCCGTAGCCTTGGCGGCGCGACCGCGGAGGAAGCGCAGCAGCGAGAAGCCGAAGTGCCAGACGAGGCCGAGGGACATCACCGCCACGGAGACGTACGGGATGAGCCAGCCCGGATTGCGCACGACCTGCAGCACGCTGAGGTCCTTGCCGTCCTTGGTGCTTCCGAAGCTCGACTGGAAGAACGTCAGGCCCGCGTGGCGGAGCGGCTGGTTCATCGAGATGTTGTAGGCGAACGAGCCGGTGCCTTCCTTGATCGTCACGTCGCTGGCGAAGCGGCGCGGCGTGTTCGTTCCCGGGTACTTCTCATGGGTGAACTTGTCGAGACGGAGGGTGAAGGGGACGTAGTAACGCACGCGGCGAAGTGAGAGCTGATAGGTCTTCTCGCCGTCCTTGAATTCTTGGGCGTCGAAATTCTCGGTCAGGTTGAGGTTCACGATCCAGACGCCGGCCGACTGGGCGCCCTTGAGCAGCTCGACGATCGCCGTCGGAACGTTGGGCTTGTTGTCGTCGTAGCTTTCCGGCTCAGGCTTGTAGGCCAGTTCCGTCCGGGCGCCGATGCCTTGGGTCGCCTTGATCGGCAGGCCGTCGGCCATCTGTGACTTGGCGCGCAGCATCGCGTTGGGGTGATAGGCGAGCACCTTGAGCGTGAAGGGTGAGCCGGGCAGGGCGACCATGTCGGGAGCCTGCTTGGCGGCGATGGCGCGGAAGATCGTGTCGGGCACGACGACGACCTGGTCGCCTTGGGCGCCTTTCTCGACGAGCGCGAATTCGAATTCGCGGAACGCCTCGGAGAAATTGCGGCTCTCGCCTTCCGGGACGATCATCGCGGACTCTTCCTGGTAGACCGCGGTGACGAAACCGCCGATGAGCAGGAGGAGCAGGCCGGCGTGGATCATGCTGATGCCGACCTTGGAGGCCGTGGCCTTGAAGTGGCGGAAGTGCGCGAAGGCCAGGTTGGCGACGAGCAGCGCGCCGATGAGGAAGCCGCCCGGGAGCGGGATCTGCAGCGGGGCGGTGTCATCCATCGGATAGAAGCAATACCAGGAGGAGAAGTAGACTTTCTGGACATGCCAGACGCCCCAGTGGACCTGTTCGAGCGTGCCGAGCAGCACCAGGATCATCGAGAGGACCAGCAGGAAGACCGTCAGCTTCAGCGAAGCCAGCGTGTCGATGAGTCTGCGGCCGCTATCGGCCTTCTTCTGAAATTCTTCGTTGTTCACGGAAGCTGGGATTCGGCGAGGAAGGCGACGAGGGCGGCGCCGTTGGCGGCGACGGCGGCGGCGTCACCGCTCATCTTGAAGAACCACGTGGCGCCTTTGTGCGGGGTCATGACCGCATCGAGGCCCTTCTGGCCGTCGGTCGAGGCCATCACGAAGCGCTGGCTTTCGATGCCGCCGACCTTGGCGGGCTGGGCGGAGGCGGCGATGTCGTCTCCGCTCGCGGGCGGCAGGCCGATCTGGCCGCGCCAGCGGTTCACGTTGGCGGTCAGGCCGCCGACGTTGCCGGGGAAGACCGTCACGGCGATCTCGGCCTTGGAGCCGTCGGGGCCGGCCACGATCCAGGTGGCCTTGCGCATGCCGTTCTCGGGGCCGACGGACCAGCCGGCGGGGAGCTTGCCCCACTTGGGGGCGTCGAAGGAGGCCGCTTCGGCCTTCATCGAGGCCGGCGCGACCATCGGGGCGGCGACGGCCGGAGAAGGGGCGGCCTGCGCGGCGACGGGCGCGGCCGGGGCGGCGGTCGGAGCCGGAGCGGCGTCGGACTTCACTTCGTAGCGGGCGACCTGCGGAGCAGGCTTGCAGCCGAAGGCGAGCAACGAGGCGGAGAGGAGGAGAGGGAGGCGCATGAGAGGTAGGACGAGGGATTATTTGTTGGCGGGCTTCTTGCCCTTTTTCTTGGCGGCCGCGGCGGCGTCGCCGGCGGTCGAGCCGGTCTTGCGGCGTTCTTCGTATTTCTCGTCGCGAGGCTTGATGACGCCGCGCTTCACGAGTTCGTCCGCGTGGAGATCGGCCAGCGGTCCGCAGCGGGCCAGCCAGGCGTCGCATTCGGCGCGGAGCTCGGCGAGTTTGGTGGCGTGGGCGGGGTCGCCGGCGAGGTTGTTCACTTCCCACGGGTCGTTCTGGGTGTCGAAGAGTTCTTCGGCGGCGCGGTTCGGATTGAAGTAGAGCGCCTGCAGGGGCGTCAGCTTACCTTCGGTCTGGACGCGACGGAGTTCGTGCATCGTCTGACCGACTTCCTGGTAGGCCACTTTGCCGGCCTCGTCGACGCCCGGCGCCTGGTTGCGCACGTAGCGGAAGCGGGCGTCGCGCACGGAGCGGACCTTGTCGAAGCTCTCGTCCATGTGGTCGCGGAACGAGTAGGCGTATTTCGGCGGCTGGGCCGCCGTCGGCAGGAAGCAATGGCCGTCGTATTCGGCGGGGACGGGGACGCCGGCGAGCGTCAGCGCCGTCGGGGCGAAGTCGATCCAGCTGGCGAAGTCCTCGCGGACCGTGCCGGGAGCGAGCTGGCCGGGCCAGCGGACGATGAGCGGCACGCGCGTGCCGGTGTCCTTCACCGAGCGCTTGAAGCGCGGCATGCCACGGCCGTGGTCGCCGGTCAGGATGACGATGGTGTTCTTTTCGAGATCGTGCGCCTTGAGCCAGTCGAGCACGCGGCCGAGGGAATAGTCCACCGCCGTGACGAGCTCGTGGTAATGGGCGACTTCGCGGCGGACGGCCGGAGTGTCCGGATAGAAAGGTGGCAATTCGACCTTGGCGGGATCGCGGCGATCGGACGGCTTGAGCGCGGCGGTGTTCTTGGCGTGGGTTTGATCATCGGCGCGCACCTGGCTCTCATGGCTGACCGTGTCGTTGAAATAGGCGAAGAACGGCTCTTGCGGCTTCGCGGTAAGTTCGCCCGCCGGGCGGTTGGCTGGGAGGACCCAAGGCTTCCGATCCTGAGCGAGGTTCTTTTCGGACACGCCTTGGAAATCGGTCTTGCCCGGCCACATCACGTGATAGCCGGCGGCCTGCAGTTTCTCGGTGAACGGATGCGGCGGGTTCACGACGACCGAGCGCATGTTCTGAGCGCCGTACTTGAGAGGATACTGGCCGGTCACCATCCCGCTGCGCGAAGGGGCGCAGACGCCCGTATGGGTGAAGGCGCGGGTGAACAAGGCGCCTTCCTTGGCGAGGCGGTCCATGTTAGGGGTGATGGCGTCCTTGCAACCGTAGGCGCCCGTGTCGGCCCCCATGTCTTCGCCGATCACGACCACGATGTTAGGGCGGGTCTCGGCGGCGCCGAGGACGGCGGCCAACAGCAGGGCCAACAGGGGGAGGAAGCGAGGCATCATGGGGGTAGGACAGGGACGGCCCCGAATGGTTGCTCGCCCCGCGTTCCAAGGCAAAAAGAAAGGACGCATTTACGCGTCCTTTTTGGGGGTATTAGGGCTAGGGGCTTAGTCCGTGAAGCGGAACAGGGCCACGTCGCCGTCCTTGAACAGGTAGGACTTTCCTTCGAGACGGTAGCGGCCGGCGTCGCGGGCGGCGGCGACCGAACCATTCTTCACCAGGTCTTCATAGGAGACGATCTCAGCCTTCACGAAGCCCTTTTCGAAGTCCGTATGGATGACCGCAGCGCACTGCGGGGCGGTCATGCCGCTGCGGAAGGTCCAGGCGCGGACTTCCTTCTCGCCGGCGGTGAAGTAGGTGGCCAGGCCGAGAAGATGGTAGGCGCCGCGGATGAGCGAGGAGACGCCGGAGTCGGTGACGCCGAGGGACTGCAGGAACTCGGTGGCTTCGGCGGGCGACAGGTCGCAGAGCTCGGCTTCGACCTGGGCGCAGATGACGACGTGCTCGCAACCGTGACGTTTGCCGATGAGGGCGGAAACGGCGGCGACGTGCGGGTTCTTCGAAGGATCGGCGAGGTCGCCTTCGGCGACGTTGCAGGCGAAGAGCACCTTCTTGGAAGAAAGCAGGTTGTAGGTCTTCAGGCGGGCGCGCTCGTCGTCGGAGACTTCGAGGGCGGAAGCCGGCTGGTTCTCGTTGAGGTGCTTAACCAGACGGGCGAGCAGTTCGACGTTGGCGATGGCGTCCTTGTCCTGGCTGCGGACCTTCTTCTGGTTGCGGTCGAG
>JBILXR010000240.1:0-4140 GCA_044378215.1 Opitutales bacterium | reverse complement strand
GGTTGAGTCTGCCTGTGCCGCTAATCCTGAACTTTGGGCTTTTGGTGATGAGATTGAGACGGGTAGCGCGACCCACGAATTAAAGAGCACCTTGCCGGTAGATCAGGTGTTACGGCTTGCCCAAAGACTGGTCTCAGTCGGGGACGTCCTCGTGCTTAACGGTAGGTCTTTTATGCGCAGCAAGGCTGGCTATGTACTAGTGGCTGCTGATGATTGAGGGCATGCTCGCTACCACCTGGATTTATTGCCGTGAAAGTCCCTTGCCTTTGCACGTTCTGCAGGATTAGGCTGATTTAGTCGTTAAGTTGTCCAATAGTTTGTCCAACGAAACGGCGAACATCAATAAACACTAGGGTTTACGCTATGAGGAACGGATTTCGAATCCCATCCTCTCCGCCACTTTAACGCATAGAGTCCTAACAAGGGCTTTGTGTGCGTTTATCTTCCTCTTTCGGTAAATTTCTCCGTCGGATCTGAGCCGAATCCCCCCCGACGTTACCAAAAACTCTACCAAAACCGGATCAGGCTTTCCGGGTATGACCAGAAACTATGACCATCGTTAACCTCTGGGAATACCGCCAGTCCGCAGGCGTGTCCGCCATTGGGTAGGCTGATATCCCCTGCTTGCCGTAATCTTGGTTCGAGCCCTTATCCGCCCATCGCTGGCATGCACCTGAAACTCCATTGATGCCAGATAGAAGCAATCCTGCTGGGGCTTGCTTACGGCTGCCTTCCGCGAAGACTCTGAGCCATATCACGATGAAACAGAAATTACTCTTCCTCCTCCTGGGCCTTGCCACTTGTGCTCAGGCGTCCGAATACACCGGTCGTCTGGAGGTGGAGGCCGGAGTCATTGCTACCCGGGACATGAAGATCAGCGGCTATGGGCAAGGTGATGCCACCCGCGGCTGGGGGCAGACGGCCGCGACGTTAAGGCTGGAATACTGGCTCGTGAAGGAAGGCGACTGGAACTACGGCGTCGTGCTCCAGCCGCTCTCGGTGAGTTACGCGGACACGCTCAAGGCGGATTTCTCCGCCAAAGGAAAGACGTTCAGCGCCGGCGACGCCGCCACGATGGATTATCAGTTCCACACGATCCGCTTCAGCGCGAACAAGCCCTTTTTCGGTGAAAGCAAGGACGGCTCCCTGAGGTTGGGTGGTTCATTATTGGCCAGGTATGCCGAAGTGACTTTCAGCGGTAGCGGACAGAGTTTCACGGATAACGGTTTCCTGGTCATCCCGGTGTTCAATATCGAGGCAACCAGGAAGCTGGGACAAGGTTACGAGTTCGTGACCCGCTCCGATTTCTTTCCCGGCTACCGTGGCAACGTCTTCATGGACGGGTTGTTCGATATCTACCTGGGCCTCCGCCGAGAGACCGGCGAGACCTCGCGGATCGACGCCGGAATCAGGTTGTTCTTCGGCGGATACGACCCGCGCCGGCCCGGGGACTTCGCCAACAGGATCTTCTTCAATTCCCTCGTGCTGAGGTATGTCTACTGATCGGGCGGTTGGCCGACGTCGCTAGCTGTCTCCCCGGCGATCTTAACATGGGGTCAGGCCGAAACCTAAGGTTGTCGCAACTAAAACAGGGTCTTTTGGTCGTTTTTAGGTACACCTAGTCGCTAGGTGCGGCCTGACCCCGTCTTCTGTTATTTGCCGACGGCCTTCTTCCGTGCCTCTGTCATGTGGACTTCAATTTCCTGCCGGAGCTGCTTCGCTCGCTGCTGCGCTCGACGTCGATCCGCCGGGGAGAGTCGGGCCGAGATCGCATCCTGGTTCTTGCGGGCTATGGCGTCGGATTCAGCCGCAAGACTGAACCAGGCATAGGCTTCTGCGAGGTCCTGCGGAACGCCTTCGCCGTGGTCATACATGGCCCCGAGATCGTTTTGGGCAGGGGCGTATCCCTGTTCGGCCGATCTGCGGTACCACTTTGCCGCCGTCTCGTCATCCATGGGTACGCCGGTGCCTGTGTCGTACATGACGCCGAGGTTAAACTGGGCTCGATCGTCACCACGGTCCGCCGCCATGCGAAACCACTTCGCCGCCTCCGCATCGTCTTTTTTCAGGCCCAATCCTTTTAAGTACATGAGGCCAAGGCCGTACTGGGCTGATACTTTGCCTTGCTCGGCCGCCATGCGAAACCACCTCGCCGCCTCAATGTGGTCCTGTGGCATGCCTTCGCCGTTGAGGCACATGGTCCCGAGGTTGTATTGGGCAGAGGCGTAACCTTGGTCGGCCGCCTTGCGAAACCACATGGCCGCCTCCGCATGGTCCTGTTTCACGCCCTCGCCTTTTGAGTACATGACGCCGAGTCCGTTCTGGCCCAGTGAGTGATGTTGGTGGGCCGCCATGCGGAACCACTTCACGGCCTCCGCTCCGTCCCGCGGGACCCCCGCCCCTTCGGCGTAGATCAACCCCACTCTAAACTGGGCATCGGCGTCACCTGCTTCGGCCAGTTTCTTAGTTTGTTCGAATTCCGTCTCTTCCGCAGAAACCTGGATGCAGAGCCCAAGTAGTAAGGCGAAGCACATCACCACGAGCCTGATCGCTTTCATCTTAGTTTCCTAAAAAAACAGACAGTTGAAGGCAAGACGCCTTTCTCGCCGTCGACCCCATGTCCGATATTCTGCCGAGGCGGCGTCAGCGCTTCTGATCTTAACATGGGGTCAGGCCGTACCTTAAGGTTGTCGAAAATAAAACGGGCCTTTTGTCCGTTCTTAGGTATACCCAGCCGCTAGGTACGGCCTGACCCCGTGTTCTCCCGGGGTCTGTTATTTGCCGGCGGCTTTCTTCCGTGCCTCTGACATTCGGACTTCAATTTCCTGCCGGAGCTGCTTCGCTCGCTGCTGAGCTCGACGTCGATCCTCCGGGGAGAGTCGGGCCGAGATCCCATCCTGGTTCTCGCGCGCTAAGGCGTCGGATTCAGCCGCAAGACTGAACCAGGCATAGGCTTCTGCGAGGTCCTGCCGTACGCCTTCGCCGCGGTCATACATGGCCCCGAGATCGTTTTGGGCAGAGGCGTATCCCTGTTCGGCCGATCTGCGGTACCACTTCACCGCCGTCTCGTCATCCATGGGTACGCCGGTGCCTGTGTCGTACATGACGCCGAGGTTATACTGGGCTCGATCGCCACCACGGTCGGCCGCCATGCGAAACCACTTGGCCGCCTCCGCATCGTCTTTTTTCAGGCCCAATCCTTTTAAGTACATGAGGCCGAGGTTATACTGGGCTCGATCGTCACCACGGTCGGCCGCCATGCGAAACCACTTGGCCGCCTCAATGTGGTCCTGTGGCATGCCTTCGCCGTTGAGGCACATGGTCCCGAGGTTGTGTTGGGCAGAGGCGTAACCTTGGTCGGCCGCCTTGCGAAACCACTTGGCCGCTTCCGCCTGGTCCTGTTTCACGCCCTCGCCTTTTGAGTACATCACACCGAGTCCGTTCTGACCCATAGAGTGATGTTGGTGAGCCGCCATGCGGAACCACTTCACGGCCTCCACTCCGTCCCGCGGGACCCCCGCCCCTTCGGCGTAGATCAATCCCACTCTAAACTGGGCATCGGCGTCACCCGCTTCGGCCAGTTTCTTGGTTTGTTCGAATTCCGTCTCTTTCGCGGAAGCCTGGATGCAGAGCCCAAGTGTTAAGGCGCAGCAGATCACCATGAGCCTGGTCGCTTTCATCCTAGTTTCCTAAAAAAAACAGATAGTCGAAGGCAAGACGCCTTTCTCGCCGTCGACCCCATGTCCGATATTCTGCCGAGGCGGCGTCAGCGCTGCGGGACGCGGCGGAGCTGGGTGACATCGTGTCCGTTGTCCGTCAGCCACTTCACGAGTTCCTGGTAGCGAGCTTCGGGGATGGTCTTGGCGCGCGCCATGATCCAGACGTAATCGCGATCCGGTACGCCGATGACGGTGATCTCGTAGTCAGCGTCGAGGTAGGCGATCAGGTAGGCGGCCTTGAACGGCCAGACGAACTGCATGCGCCATTCGGCGTTGGTCTCGCGGTTGTAGACAAAGCCGGTGGGTCGGTAGGTCTTGAGCGGTCCATCGAAGCCTCCGTTGTTGAAGACATAGGTGGTCGCGATCGTGCCGTCCGTATCCAGACGGTAGCTTTCGACGCCGTTGAAGGCCTCGTCCTCGA
>JBILXR010000172.1:0-4156 GCA_044378215.1 Opitutales bacterium | reverse complement strand
TCCAGCGACCCGTGACGGCGTCGCCGATGACGGCTGAGAGTTCGAAGCGGATCCACTTCTGCACGGGCAGGGCGACATCGAGTCCCTTCACGCCGGTGAGGCGGCCGTTCTGGACATGGATGACCGGACCGGTGCGATAAGGGTTACCCTTCGTGCGCCATTCGTGGATGAAGATCGCCTTGGGTTCGAGGTAGAGGGCGAAACTCACCGTCGAGGTGCCTGCGAAATGATGCGGATTGAAGGATAGCATCGGGAGGTAATGCGAGGGCAGGCCGGGGGCGTCTTGGAAGAGTAGGGACTGCTTGCCTTCGGCCTGCTTGGTCGTCGTCAGGCGCAGGGCATCACCGAGGCTGACGCGCGGCTTGCCCGGAGAGGAGCGCAGGACCGTCAGCGAAGGCATTGAATGGGGGAAAGGACGTTGCTGATCGACGATCCGGCCTTCGAAGGGCTGACGGAGATTCAGGGCCGGGGCCTGAGGGCGTTCCGGGCGCACGGCCGGCGTGCCGCGTTCGAAGGTCTCGGCCTGCTTACGCCAGGCCGGGTCGTCAAGCAGGACGCCCATCGCGGAAGTGTCGATGGATTTGATCCCGAGGGCCAAGGCCGGCGAGCCAGGCTTGAGGCGGAAATCACGCTTGGCCGCGTCCACGAAGAGCGGATCGGCGACGACGGAGCCGAGGTCTTGGCCTTTCTTCTGCCACTCGGCCAGCGGGAGCTTCTTGTCGGTGAACGTCACCGGCCGGCCGGAGACGTCCCAGTAGACGTTATTCCTATTCAGGAAGTTGGCGGTGGTGCCGGTCCAGTTGCTGCCCAGCAGTTCGCCTCGGTCGAAGATGATGATGTTTTTCTCGAAGGTGAAGGAGAGGTGTTCCTCGGCGCGGCTACGCTTGACCTGATATTCTTCCGAGAAGGCGAAGACGTTGTTCCGGATCACGTTATCCTTGCCGTAGTGCTGGTGGAAGCCGCCATCGGTGGTGTCGTAGGTCACGTTGCCTTCCATGGTGATGCCGGTGCTGCCTTCGTCCGTGTACAGCCCCCAGCCGCCGTAAGTGAAGCAGGTCACGTCATGGATGAGGTTGTGGCTGACCGAGGTGCCTTCGGACGGTCCCAGCGTATACACGCCGCCCATGTCGCTGAGCAGGCCTTTGCCCAGGTGGTGGAGGTGATTCCATTCGATGCGGTTACGCTTGGCGTTGCTGGGCGCGTAGCCCCAGCGCCAGCCCACCGAGACGGCGGAATAGAAGAAGTCCGAGATCTCGTTGTGCGTGACCTGGTTATCGGAAGAGCTGCCGACCCAGACGCCGACGGCGCACGGAAAGATCAGGCCGCCGTCGCGGATGATATTATTATGCACCCGGTGATGGCTCGCATGGTTCTCCGGCTTGGCCTCGTCGTTCAGCGTCCCGACCTTGACGCCACCCGCGCCGACGTCGGTGATCAGGCATTTCTCGATCGTCACCTCGCGGGTACCGCGTCCGAGGGAGAAGCCGTAGCTACCGACGTGAGAGAGTTCGCAACCCGAGAAGATGACCTGCGTGGCGTGCTCCAGCGTGACCACGCCGTCTACGGTGCGCACGGCGGCCTGGTTGGGGACGGATAGTGCCAGAGAGGGCACCCCCTTGGCGTGACGGAAGGCGAGTCCGCGGAAGGCGAGGTGGCGGATTTTGTCGCCAGGCTTACCGACGAAGGTCAGGAGCTTTTCCGAAATCGGGTAGATGCCGCGGAGGCGGCCGGCATCCTCGCCGGCTCGAGGCTGGTAAGTCAGTTTTCCGGAGCGGCTGAGGAACCACTCGCCGGGTTCGTCGAGCAGCGAGAGCATGTTCTCGATGACGACGCCCGTATGGTGGTCGAAGGAGGTATTGGCCTTCTGGGCGGGCCCGCGGACCTTGAGTATGCCGGCGGAACGATCCGCCGACTCGACGCGGCTCCGGGTGGAGTCCCACTTGTGATAGAACGTCGCGACGGCGTCCTGCGCTTCCGCTGGGCCGACTTCCGCGAAGGCGTCGAGTTCCTTCGGGTCGAGCCGGAGGGTCTGTTCGGTGATGCCTGGAGATGCCGCGCCGCCGGGCAACGGGGCCTCGTCTTCGATGCTGCGCAGCAGGCGGGTGCCCGGATTGCTGGTGCGGGCGCGGGTGGCACGCAGGTCGCCGACCCATAGCTGTTCGAAACGTTCGGTGTCGGTAGGGGTCTGGAGCGTCCAGCGTCCGTCTTGGCCGGATTCAAAGGCAGGAAGCTCCTTGCCTCCCGAGATCACCACCACGGCTCCGGGACCGGCTTCATAGGAGATGCTTCGGCCGGCCTCGCCGGAGTCGCGCTCATCGAACGCCACCGCCTGGGTGAGGCGGTAGGTTCCAGCGGCGAAGATCACCCTCACCGGTTCGGTCAGCGGACGGGGCAGTTTGCGGACGGCCTGACGGGCGCCCTCGAGAGACGCCAGCGGGGCGTCGGACTGGCCGGAGGCGCGGTCGTCGCCGCCAGGGGCGACATGCAGGTCTAGGGCTTGGACGGCGCAGGGCAGCAGGAGGGCGAGCAGGAGGTGACGACGGAAAGGCATGGTCATCCCGACAAGACCGCCGTCCGAGGGTTCCCTCAAGCCTTCTTCGCGACGTAGAAGCGGGTCTCGCCGGCGAACTCGCGGACGAGCGGTCCGTCGGCCGCGACTTCGGTGCTCAGCGGACATTCGATGACCACATAGCCTGTTTCCGACAACTCTTCGCGGGTTTCCTGTTCGGTGCTGCTGTGGATGAAAACCGGAGAGGTGTCGCTCTCATGCCAGCGGTCACCGGGGATTTCCTCGTCGGAGGGATCTTCCTTGGCCCAGTAGGCGGCGTTGGCGCCTTTCTCGCGATCGGAGGCCGTGAACAGGAAGATGCCGCCCGGTTTCAGCACGCGATGGATGGAGCGCAGCGCGGCGAGCCGATGGTCACGGCTAGGCAGGCACATCAGGCCGTTGAAGGCGAAGATCGCGTGGTCGAAGGAAGCGTCGGGATAGGTCAGCGCCTTCGCGTCCTGTTGCTCGACGCAATGCTCCCAGTTTTCGTCGTGGTCGGCCAGGACCGCACGGGCGAGGCTGACCATGATCGGCGAGAAATCCGTGGCCGTCACCCCGTGATAGCCGGCCTGGCGGAGGCCGAGCACCACGCGTCCGCCGCCGCAGCCGAGTTCGAGCAAGCGCGCCGACTTCGGCAGGTAGCGTTCGATGAGCACGCGTTCGGAGGCCCACAGTCCCACCCGGACCGCAGCCCGGGCGTAGTGCAGGGCCGTCTCGGTCTCGAGCCAGTGGGCCTGCGGGTCGCGTTCCATCAGGCCAAGCAAGCGAAACTTGCCTCCGAGGCAATCGCAGGAACACTCGCCCGCATGTTCAGGTTGCTTTTCCTTGCCCTGGCTCTCGGGTTCGTCGCCTGCGATAGCCGTCGTCCGGAGGTCGCCCCGGCCCGTGAACTGGGCCTCGAGACCCGCTTCCCGGTCCGCATGGGCGTGGTGCTCACCCAGCTGCAGGTGGCGATCTCCGACCTCGAGAAGGCCCGTGGGCTGATGGGTGTGGCCCGGCTGGAAGAGGCCGAGGGTATGGCTTTCCTCTATGACGAGGACGGAGAGATGAGCTTCTGGATGAAGGACACCCTGACCGACCTCGATATCGCGTTCGTCGCCCGCGACGGTACGGTCCTCGAAGTCCGCACCATGACGGCGGGCGACACCGAGACGACTACCTCCGTCACGAAGCAGGCGCGTTTCGCGGTCGAGATGCGCGCCGGCTGGTTCCGGGATTTCGGCGTCAAGCCCGGTGACCGCGTGAACCTGGATGACCTGCGGTCAGCCGTGAAGGCCCGCGGTTACGACGTGAAGAAGTTCCTCCCCTGAGCTCAGAGCGAGCGCCAGACGAACAGCAGGCTGGCGGCGGCGGCGAGCAGGAGCAGCACGAAGGCGAGCGCCAGACGTTCCGAGGCGGTCGTGCGGAAGATCCTCATGCGCGCGGGGCGAGCCGGCCCGCGGCTTCGCGGAGGAAGCCCGTGAGGCGGAGCAGGAAGAAGGGGGACGGCGAACCGGCGATCGGCTCGAGTGCTTGTTCCGCCGCGGCGATTTCGGCGTCCAGGCGACGGAAGGATTCGCGCCAGGCAGCCGCGGAGATGAGCTTGCGGGCGTCGCCGCCGGCACGCAG
>JBILXR010000030.1:0-15255 GCA_044378215.1 Opitutales bacterium | reverse complement strand
AGCCGGTCTGCGTCGTCGAAGCGGTCAGCTCGACGATACGGTTACGGGCCAGGGGGACGGACTGCGGCGAAGCCCCTGCCGAAGGCATGACATCGGCCTGGGCAAGCATGGTTCGGGAGGTGCGGACATCGGTGAAATCGACGTAAGCCCGGAGAGGCACGCCCTTCAGGTGAGCGGGCAGTTCGAAACGCCAGGAACCGTCGGCGGCAGGCTGGGGATGCACATGGGCGTAAGCCCTTTCCCCGCCGAGCTGACGGAGATGGAGATGCACCCGCTGCGTATGCGAGAAGGCCACCTCGTGGGCGTAATACGGATGACCATCATCTTTCAGCAGGCGGAGCTCACCGGCCGTCGCGGCGGCATCCAGGGCGACCTTGAGTTCGATCGGGAAACGGAGGGCTTTCGGCGAGTAGAAATTAGCCTCCTCGTTGAGACCGCAGAACTCCAGACCGTCGACGACGACCGGCTGATGATCTGCGTGCAGGAAAGTGCACTGGGTGTCCGGCAAAGCCCGCAGACCGAAGAAAGCTACGATCGCGACGAGCGTAATGATCCCGAGCTGGCGGAGAGGCGACATCAGCGTCGGGCGCCGGCGCCTCCTTCGAGGGCGAGCAATCGGCGGGCGACTTCTTCGGCATCGAACGACGCCCCTTCGTTCCGGTAGGCGATCCGTCCCTCGGGCGTGATGACGATGAGGGCGGCGTTATGGACGATCGTTCCGTCATCCCGGAGGGACTGGATGCCGTAGTGGCGCATCAGGTCCTTGATCTGGCCGGCGTCGCCGGTGAGGAAGCGATGACGGGCATGGTCGATGCCGTAACCGTCCGCATAGGCGCGGAGCTGGCCGGGGGTATCGGTCTCCGGGTCGAAAGTGATCGTGACCAGGCGGATGCCCGCGGCGGCGGGATCCTTGGTGAGCTGATCGCCCAGGGACTTCATGCAGGCGGTCGAAGCGGGGCACATGCGGGCGACGCGGCAGCTGGTGAAGATGAAGTTCAGCGCGACGGCATGGCCGAGGAGATCCTTCTTCATCACCAAGCGGCCATCCTGATCCCACAGCGCCATGTTCGGCATCAGCTCGTTGGGCATCCGCGTGACCAAGCGGCCTTTGTCGACGGTCTCACGGCGCAGCACGTCAGTGACTTCGGCGACTCGACGGAGTTCCTCGGGGTCGGCCGAGACGATGCCGCGGGCCACGGTCTCGCCGCCTTCCATGACGGCGTCATAGCGGATCAGGCGACCCGCCCAGCCCACCTTACGATCGCCCTCGGGGAAGCGACGAAGGAAGTTAGTCGAACCATCCGCATGCACGATCTTCGCCCATCCGTCCGCGGTGACGGAAACGACCTTCCCGGTTTCGGTGGCGGCGGAAAGACCGGCCACGGCCAGGAAAAGGAAGCAGAGAGGGTTCATGTTCAGAGGTGTTCTCCGGAAGGACCAAGGAGCAGCTCAATCATGCCATGTCGAACGCCGTAGTGCGAAAGATGGAAGGCTTCCGCCCCCGTCAGGTCCGCCAGCACGCAAAGGGTGATCAGGGCCGCGGGCATGATGTCGGCCCGGTCCGCTGGAATACCCGGAATTGCCTGTCGTCCGGCCAAGTCGGTGGCGCACATGCGGTCACGCAGCTCACGGATACGCAACAGGGGCAGACGTCCGCCGACCGGAGCTTCACCCAAGGCTTCAAGATGCAGGGCCACCGCGGCGAAGACGCCGCCGGCACCGATGACCAGGAACTTCTCCGCCGCGCCCGCCGGGACCACGGTCTGGAGAGAAGCAAGGAGATGGGTCCGGATGGAAAGCTGGTCGAGCTCGTCGACCGGACCATTGCCACCACGCAGAAAACCATGGGTCAACCGGACCGACCCCAAGGGGAAGCTGCGGGCCAGCACGCAACGTTGGCCGCGCAGGACGGAGACTTCGAGGCTGCCGCCGCCGAGGTCGAAGGAAAGGATGTCGGCGTAGGCTTGGTAAGCCGGATCCGCACGGACGCCGGCCGCGGCGAGGCGGGCCTCCACTTCGCCGGAGACGATGGTCAGCGGCACGCCGGTCGCCGCTTCGACCTGACGGGCGAACTCCTGTCGGCTGACGGATTCGCGCACGGCGCTGGTGGCGAGCACGCAGCAACGGGTAGCCCCGAGCGAACGCGCGAAGGCCAGCAGGCGACCGATGGCCGCGACGGCTTCGGTGCGCGCTTCCGGCGAGAAAGGCTCGGCCGGTCCGCCCTCCGGCTGGAGACGGACAGGTTCGGATCTGCGGCCGAGTTCACGGCGGTCGGCCGCGGCGACGACCGCGACCTTGATGGAATTGGAGCCTACGTCGACGACGGCGATGACGGACATTTTAGAAAAGGATTTGGCCCTTGAGTCCGCCGATCAGGTGGAAGCCATCCTGCGTCTCGAACTCCTTGGTACGGGCGGCGCAGAAATAGGTCAGCGAATAGGACGCGACCTGAGCCGTGAAACCGAGGGCGGCCTGCAGGACGATGGGGGAACGCACGACCGCGCGGGAATCGCGGAAGTTGGTGCCGTCGGTGGCGTAATTCCGGACGACGACCTCGACCTGGGTGTCAGCGAAGCCCCAGAAGGCGAAGCCATCCTTGCCGGGAGCGCGCAAATCGGAAGACGGGTCATAACCATTCGAGTGGCGGATATAACTATGCCCCCAGGAACGTCCCAGATCAGAGCCCCAGCGGAACTGCGCCCCGAAGATGGCCTCGGTCCGCATGGTGCCGAGCTGGAGCACGGCCCGCGCGATCAGATCGCGGGTATCCTTGTCAGGACCATCGAGGTCAAAACGACGACGGAATTCGCCGTCGAGATTGAAGAGAATCTCGTTGGGCAGCTGCGTGCCCCAACCGACCGCCTGGGGCGTGTTGATGAGGTCGTGGAACTTGTTCTGGACCGTCTCGCCGCCGGCCGAGGGGCCGATCACGCCGAACTTCGCCTCGACGGAGAACATGCTGTCACGGCGGCCACCGCGCTCCAGGACGCGGCCGTAGCCGCAACCAAAGTAGAGGGCCGCCGAGTATGGCAGATCGGTGTAAGGGGGAGTCACCGAAGGAGGATTCAGCGTGTCGGACGGCGTATTGATCTCCTGCGTCATCGAGAAGAAGACGCCATCGTCACGGTTCACCGACATCTTCAATCCTTGGGTGTAATAGCGATCCTTGTTCGTGGGCGTGAACTTGTCGTTCTCTTCGGTGACGGCGACCACCCACGGCGCGTCCGGGGACTCCGCGGCCGAAGCGAAGGCGGCAAAGCAAAAGAGGGCGAGTGGACGGATGAAGGACATCGACGAAACGACAGCAAAGAGACGTCCGCAGGCAGGGACAACGCCTTTCTGACTTGTGAACCCAAGGCTGCCCAAGTATTTGACCATCAGGATGTCCCAACCGCCCTCAGGCTCGCCCTTTGCCCGGACGGAAGTCCGCGCCGACGGCCTAGCCGTGGTGACGGTCAGCGGTTGCTGGAACCTCGACGACCCTCTCCCGTCCGTCGTCATCCGGGGTGACCGCGTCAAGGTCTTAGCCGAGGACCTCGGGGACTTCGACTCCTCCCTGCCCGCCTGGCTGCATGCGCACGGCAAGAACATCCGCGAGTTCGACCTGACCGCCCTGCCTCCCCGCCTCCAGTCCTTGGTGGGCATGGCCGAGAAGGCCGCCTTCCAAGAGACGGGCGAGGAGAAGTTGGGTCTCCTGGAGCAGTTCGGCACGTGGGGCGTCGAAAGCGGATCTTCCTGGGCACGCGCTTTCGAGCATATCGGACATACCGCCCTAGGCTTCGCGCGGATGCTGGTCGGGCGGGCCAAGGTGAACTGGGCTGATTTCACGCTCCAGCTCCAGACCGCCGGCGTCGACGCCCTGCCGATCGTCGCCCTGCTCGGCTTCCTGACCGGCCTCATCATGGCCTACGTCGGCCTCATCCAGCTCCGTCAGGTCGGCGCGACCGTCTACGTCGCGAACCTCGTCTCCCTCGCCATGACCCGCGAGATGGGCGCCCTGATGACGGGCGTCATCGCCTGCGGACGCACCTCGACCGCCTTCGCTTCGCAGCTCGGCAGCATGAACGTCAGCCAGGAGACCGACGCCCTGCGCGCGCTCGGCATCCAGCCCGTCGAGTACCTCGCGCTCCCGCGGATCCTCGCGGTGACGCTGATGGTCCCCCTGCTCGCGGTCTTCGCCACCTTCGTCGGCGTGTTCGGCGGCATGATCGTCGCCTGCGCGGGCGACCTGAGCGTCGAGCAATATCTCACGCAGGCGATCCGGGCCATCTCTTTCAAGAGCTTCCTCGTCGGCTTCATCAAATCCATCGCCTTCGGCTTCATCGCCGCCTGGGCCGGCTGCTATCGCGGCTCCGTCGCGAAACGCTCCGCCCTCGGGGTCGGCGAGGCCGCGACTTCGGCCGCCGTCCTCGGCATCACGCTGATCGTCGTCTCCGACGCGATTTTCGCCGTCATCTTCAACCTCTTCAACCTGTGAGCGCCCCGACGGACATCGTCAGCTGCGAAGGACTCGCTATCGGCCACGGCCGCAAGGTCATCATGGACCGGCTGTCCTTCGCCCTGCCCGCCGGCAAGATCCTGGCCATCGTCGGCCCCAGCGGCTGCGGCAAGAGCACGCTCATGCGCGCCCTCGGCGGACTGGACGCCCCGCTCGGGGGCACCACCCGGCTGATGGGCGTCGATCTCGCCACGGCGGACGAAGCCGCCCGTCAGGACATCCTGCGCCGCAGTGGCTTCTTGTTCCAAGGCGCGGCCTTGTTCTCCTCGCTGACGCTGCGCGAGAACATCGAGATGCCCATGCGCGAATTCTTGCGCTGCCCGCCCAAGGAGATGCGTCAGCTCGCCGAATACAAACTGGCCTTGGTCGGACTAGCCGACGCCATGGACAAGCTGCCTTCCGAGATCAGCGGCGGCATGGCCAAGCGCGCCGGCATCGCCCGGGCGATGGCGCTCGACCCGCGGGTCATCTTCCTCGACGAGCCCAGCGCGGGCCTGGATCCGGTAAGCTCGGGAAGACTGGACGAACTCATCCTCCGCCTCCGCGAAGCCTTCGGCACCACGGTCGTCCTGGTAAGCCACGAGATCCCGAGCATCCTCCGGACGGCGGACTTCTGCATTTACCTCGACCCGGAGACGGGCACCATGGGCGCCTACGGCCCGCCGAAAAGCTTCCTTCAGGCTGGCCAACCCCCGAAGGTGCACGCCTTCTTCACCCAAGCACGTATCGACTGACCATGCGCCGTTCCGCCAACATGACATTGATCGGGGCCTTCGTGGCCGGCGGGATCCTGCTCATCATCGCCGCCGTCGTCCTCCTCGGGGCGGGCTCCTTCACGGGCGCCAAGCCGGAAGCGATCGCCTACTTCGACGATTCCGTGAGCGGACTCGACATCGGCGCCCCGGTCAAATTCCGCGGGGTCACGATCGGCAAGGTCAGCCAGGTCCTGCTCCACACTTCGGGCCAATCCGCCGCCGACTACTCGGTACCGGTCGTGATGGAATTCTCACCTGACCTGCTGACGCGCCGCGGACTCGACCAAGCCCTCCTGCAGAAAGAAGGCCTCGGCGTCTCGATCAGCAAGGGCCTGCGCGCCAAGCTGCAGCAGCAGTCGGTGGTCACGGGCGTGCTCTACGTCGAGCTGGATTACTTCCCCGACTCGACGTTCAAGCTCCACGCGAAGGACGGACCGCTCCCGGAGATCCCGACCCAGCCTTCGAACCTCGGCGCCCTGACGAAAGCCATCTCCCAGACGCTCGACCAGCTCAGCCGCATCGACTTCGTGAACATCACGAAGAAGGTCGATTCGATCCTCGGCCGCATCGACCAAGGGGCCGCGCAGATCGAGTTCGAGAAGATCAACGGCAACCTCGTCGCGGCGTCGGCCAACATCGTCAAGATCACGGGCGATCCGACCATCCCCCGCGCGGTGGCCGACTTCTCCGCCGCGATGCAGGGCGTCGACGCCCTGGTGAAGCGTCTCTCCTCCAAGGTCGATCCGGTCGCCGAAGACATCAAGGGCATGGCCGTCGCCGGCCGCAAGGCGCTCGAACGCCTCAACGAGACCTCGGAACACCTCCGCACGCTGACCAAGCCAGGTTCACCCGCGCGACGCGACCTGGATCAGGCGCTCGCCGACGTCTCGGAAGCCGCGCAGGCCATCCGCTCGCTGGCCGACTTCCTCGAACGCAATCCGGAGACGATCATCCAAGGTCGCAGCAAGTCGCCCGCGCCGGCCGCCGAGCCCCAGGAGGCGCCGCCCACCAAATGATCCTGCGCGCCGTCATCCTCGGACTGTCCGTGCTCCTCAGCGGTTGCATCATCTTCGACCAGAAGAGCGAGGCCGTCGTCTTCCACCAGTTCGCCGCTCCTGGTGCCCAAACCAATCGGGGCGTTCCCACCGGACCGCAGGTCTTCATCCCCCGCGCCATCATCCCTTCCGCACTCCGCCGACCCAACGTCGTGCTGCTCGATGACGCCGGCTGGGTGCACATCGAGGACGCGCACCGCTGGGTCGCCCCGCTCGACCGGGCCATCCCTGAGGCAATGGGACGCCATCTCACGGCGCGGACGGGCGCCGTCACGACCACGCAGACTCCTTCCGAAGACCACCTCGTCCTGCTGCTAACCGTCGACAAGATGGAGGTCTTCACGCCGGCCGCCCCCGAACGTTCGATCTTCTCTCTTCCGGGCGGGACGGACAAGACGTCCACCGCTTCGTTGCAGATGACCTGCCGCCTCGAGAAAACCGACGGTACGCTCGTCGCCGTCAAGACCCTGGCCCACGCCAGCCCCCTCAAGGAACGCACCGCCGCAGCTTACGTCCAGGCTCAGTCCGCCAACTTGGCGGCGCTCTCTTCCGAACTCGCGCCCTGGCTGCAGACTCCGGCCCCTTCTTCGAAATGACCACGCCTTCCTCACCTCGACCCAACGGCTTTTCCGCAGCCACCGGCGAGATCTGCTATGACCTGCCGTCGTCCTACATCCCGCACCCCGGCACCGGCCTGCTGCACCTGCCCCGCTTCCTGGCCAAGGCCCGCAAGCACCTGAAAGGTGAACTGCCGAAATCCTACCAGCGTAATTTCTGCAAAGGCTTCGACCGTTTCCTCTGCCTCCACCTCGGCGTGGATCCCGAACAGGTCATCACCTGCGTCCGCGAAGCCCGCGACGAGGCCGACCTCGACACCCGCCTGAAAGCCCTTTTCCCCGCCGATCTCCGCGTGCACGTCTGGAACCGCGAACTAGTCCAGAAAGGCATGAGCGAGATGGGCCGCGAGGCTCTCCTCGAAGCCAAGCGTAAGATGAACTCCGAGCACCGCACGGACGTCATCTCGTTCGCCGACATGATCGACTTCGACGAGGGCCGCATTCTGTGAATACCCAAGACCCCCACCCTCACCGCCTGATCCTCCGAGGCATCGCTCCGCTGCTCGCCTGCCTCAAGCATCACCCGAAGGCGCTGCGGGAAGTCGTCGCGACGGCCGCCTTCGCCCCGAACCTCGCCGAATACGACGCGATCTTCGCCGAACTCGGCGTCAAGACGCGCATCGTCGGCGCGATGGAACTCGCCCAGACGGCCGAAGGCCCGTGCTCCGACGTGTGCGCCCTGACCATGCGCCCCGAACCCGGTCTGGCGCGCATCTCTGATTTCGCCGAATGGCGCGAAAGCCGCGAGAGCATCGTCATCGCGGACGGCATCACCGATCCCGCGGACCTCGCGGCCATCGCCCGCGGCATGGCCGCCTTCGGCCTCAAGCGCCTGCTGCTTTCGGGCGGCACCGAGAAGCTCGCCCACCACCCGGAAGCGTGGCACCTCGCCCGCGGCGCCATGGAACAAATCCGCATCATGCGCGCGGCCGCCCTCGGCGGCCTGCTCAAGCTCGTCGAGGACCGCTGCTGCGTGGTGGCTCTCTCGCCGGACATGGGACGTAAGATCGATCTCGCCGTTCCCGTCCGCGTCCCCGCCCGTCACCTCGCCCTGCTCATCCCGGGCGGCCGCCTCGATCCGGACATCCAGCCGCGGGTCGAACACTGCTACCGTTTCCCCGGCTTGGTCGGCCAACCTCCGCTCAGCCTCGCGGAGATCGCCCCCTTGGCGCTCGCCTGGTTCGCCTCGACGCCCCAACCCCGCGCCGACGGCTTCCTTTCCCGCAAAAGGGCTCGCCACGCCAAGGACAAGGGTTCCAATCCCGCTAGCTGACCCCCATGTCCCAACCTCCTCCCGGCAAAGGTGAGAGCGTCCTCTCGCTCCAGAATATCAACCGAACCTTCTTCACGGCCCTGCAACGCCAGCATGACATGCTGGCCTTCAGCATCGCCGGCCTGCACACGGCGGACCCGAAGGCCTATGAGCACTTCTCGACCGTCTCGCGCGTGATGCCGGTCCCGCAGGCGCACCTCCCGCCGGAACAGATGCTTGCCTACGCCCGTGGCCTGATGCTGCGCACGACGATCAACGACCTGTTGACGCTCTCTTCGGAGTGCATGTCGCAATGCTACATGCTGTGCCTCTTCATCCGCGAACAAGGCAAGAACCCCCGCCGCGACCCGCTCGTCGAAAAGATCATCAGCGAGAAACATCAGGCCTTCGTGAAGATGAACCTGCAGTCTCGCTTCACGGCGCTCGAAGAAGAGTTCGGCATCGTCTGCGAACTCGAGGACGGCATCTTCAGCCTCGCCGCCGCCCTGCGCGTGCTCGCCCGCGGCGGACTGGTGACCAACGACGACATTTCTCCGGATGGCTCGCTGACCCTCGAATTCAAGGCGATGAAGGACGTCGAGGTGCTCCCCGAACCTGCGGCCGAAGCCACCGCGCCGACCCCTCCCCCTGGCGTCACCGTGCATGGCGCCGGCGATGTCGGCAAGCCGAAGACGATCGCCCGCCTGAGCGACACGACGCGCACCTTCAAGCCGGGGGAGATGCTCGGCCTGACCGACACCGAACTCCTCGGACTCAATATCACCGTGACGAAGTTCGTCGACGGCCTGCTCCGCTCCGTCGACCACTTCGGTCGCGCCCAGCTCGGCGAAGACGCGTAAGCGATGAAGGAGGCCGCGAAGATCCCCCGGCGCGCCTGGCTCTGGGTCTTCGCTGCCTACCTTTTCCAGGCCATCCCCGCCGCCGTCCGCGACGAAGCCCTCCCGGTCGCGCTCAAGGACCTGGGCTACCCCGACGCCCGGAACACCCAGGCCGTCGCGATCTTCGGGCTAATCGTGGGCTTGAAGATCCTCCTGTCCCCGCTGGTCGCTGGCTTCGACCCGCGCCGCTTCATCCTCGCCTCGGAACTCGGTATCGCCGCCGTGTTCGGCCTGCTCGCCACGTTCCTCGGCGCCGGTGAGGCCTCGACGAACGGTATCATCGGGTGCCTCATCGTGCTGTCGCTGCTCGCCGCCGTACATGACTTCGCGCTCGACGGCTATTTCGTCGCCGCGCTCGACGACCGGAGTCGCGCGACGCATGCCGGCGTGTTGAACGTCGCCACGAAGGTCGGGGCGGTGCTCGCCGGTCCCGGTCTCATCTGGCTCGTCGGTCGGATCATGGACGAAGGCCCGCAGACCGTGGATGCCTGGTCTTGGGCGATGGTCGCGGTGGCCCTGCTCGCCCTGCTCACCCTCGGCGCCAACGCCTGGGGCCTGGCGGCCGAACCCCGGACTTCTTCCGACCAAAACAACGTCAAAGAGCGCTTCCGCGTGGTGTTGGAAGGCCTCCGTTCGCTCGCGAGCGACCCACGACTTTACGCCGTGCTCGGCCTGATCCTGTTCTACCGCGCCAGCGAAGTGCACATGGCCCGCATCATCCCGCTCTTCTCCAAGTCCGCCGAACACGGCGGGCTCGGTCTGGACAACGAGACCTACGCCTTCCTCCGCATGCTTTCCGCCGTCGGGGGCCTGGCGCTCGGAGGCGTCATCGGCTCGCTCGTGGTCGCCCGGCTCGGACTCGGCCGCTCGCTCCTTCCGCTTGGGGTGATGATGCACCTGCCGCTGGCGGCCTTCGCCTGGCTGGCCTATGACGGCTCGCACGACCTCCGCGTCATCGGCGCGGTCTTCATCGTGGAATACGTGGCCTATGGGGCCGGTCTCTGCGCCCTGATCCTCGCGATGATGAAGCTGGCCGCGGGTCCCGGGGCCGCGGTCCGCTACGCCGCGCTCTCGACCTTCGCCCTGCTCGCCAATTACCTGCCGGGATTATGGGCCGGCGCGCTGGCCGAGCGACTGGGCTACGCGCACTACTTCCTGTTTGCGCTGAGCCTCGCCATTCCGGGCATCATTTCGGCCGTGGTGGCGAAACGCCACTTCCCGGAAGCCTGATCAGGCCTTCGGCAGGACGACGAGTTCCTGTTCGAACTTTGCATCGAGGAAGCGCCGGGCGAAGGCCTGCACGGCGGTTTCGTCGGTGAGCGCCATGCGGCGTTCCCATTCGGCGTCGAAGTTGGCCCCGAGTCCGGCGACCTCACGCACCAAGGCACCCTGCATGCGAGCGCCGGCGGACTGCCGGCCCTGACGGCGGGAGACCCGCATCCGACGCTTGGCGTCCGCGATCTCGTCCGCGCCGAACTTACCCGCCCGAAGGCGCTCCAGTTCGAGTCGCATCTCGGCGACGACGGCGGCCGCAGAGGCCGGCGCGGTGCCGGCGTAAAGATAGAACATGCCCTGGTCGACGACCTCGACGCGGGTGGCGCCGACGAAATAGGCCATGCCCTTCTCTTCGCGCACGCGACGGAAAAGGCCGCTGGCCATGCCGCTGAGGAGTTCTTCGGTGACGTTAGCCGCGACGACTTCATCGGGCGCGAAGCCGCAATGCGGGAAAGCCAAAGCCACGACGGCCTGCTCACCGGTGGCATGCTCCTGCAGGCGGGAGGCGGCCGCCGGGACGTGCAGCGGCAAGGTCCGGCGGGTCAACGCGGCCTTCGGCAAAGCCCCGAAACGACGGTGGATGAAGTCCATGACCGACTTACGGTCGAAGGCGCCGCTCACGCCGACGACGACGTTATCCGCCACGACCAGTTTACGGTGCAACTCGGCGAGGTCCGGCGGTTCGATCCGCGCCAAGGTGTCTGGCGTACCGCAAGCGTCGATCGCGAGCGGGTGCGCTCCGAAATACTGTCGCTGGAGGCGCAAGCGCGCCTTCTCGACGATATCGTCTTCGGCTTCACGGCAGGCACTGATCAGGGCGGCGCGCTCGGTGGCGAAAGTCTCGGGTCGGAACTGAGGGTCCAGGACGCCGTCGGCCACCAGTTCGGCGAGCTGATTGAAGTCGGAACTCAACGCCTCGCCCCAGAGACCACAGGAAACCTGCGAACCATGGTCAGCGAACGTGGCGCCGAGTCCGTCGACCAACTGGGCGACGTCTTCTTTGGAGCGGCGGGCGGTATCTCTAGCGAAAAGCGTGCCGAGAAGCCCGGTCGTGCCGCGCTTGGGTTCTTCCTCGTAAGCGACACCGGCCGCGAGGAAGACCCCGAGTCCAGCCTTGGGGATGGTATCATCATGCTGCAGCACCACCCGGACGCCGTTATCCAGCGTCAAAGTCTCGAACCGATCAGGCGTGGCCACGGAGACCGGAGCCTTAGCGGCGGCCTGGACCTTCGCCGAGCGCATGGTGCCGAGGGTCACGTTCTCCGCGCGAAGCCACTTGCGAGCCTCCCGGGTGAGGTCTTCGGCGCCCAAGCGGGCCAGGTGTTCGACCCCTCGCTGGGGCCAGGCGATGTCATAACCGATCGTCGCCGCATGGGCGACCCGGCTGGTGAGGCCATGGATGTTCTTCTGGCCGTTGACCATTCCCACCACGGACTGGCGGCGCACCTTCGCGAACTCATCGGCCGTGACGCCGCGTTGCAGGAGACCCTCGACGACTTCGGCGATAGCGCGCTCCACGACACCCGCATCCGATCCGGCTTCCCCGCTCCAGCTGCACCAGGCCAGCCCGAGGTCGCGGATGCCGAAGCCGGAGGCGTCGATGGCGTGCACGAGCTTACGCTTCTCGCGCAGCTCGCTCCATAGCAGGGAGCTGTTGCCGGCGCCGAGGACGCCGAGGAAAAGATCCGTCGCGAGACGGCCCTCGTCGAAATATCCGGGGATCCGCCAGCTGGAGACGCCCTTGACGGTGCTGACCTCCCGGACGAGGTCGGCCCGACGGACGCCGCCCTGCGGCGGCTCGAACTGGGCCGGAGCTTCGGCAAGCGGCCGGCGGGCGAAACGCCCGAACCAACGTTCGGCGGAGGTGAAGGCTTCCTCCGGCGGCATGCTGCCGCCTAGAGCGAGCACGACGTTCGCAGGGACGTAGCGGCCGGCATGATAGGAGCGGAGGTCATCGGGCGTGATGCGGATGAACAGGTCGCGGTGGCCGATGACAGGCTGACGGAAGGCGTGCGAACGGACGGACTCCTCGAGCACCGACTTGGCGAGCACCTGGTCATGCTCGTCGTCGCACATCGCGATCTCACGCAGGATCACCTCGCGCTCCATCCTGGCGTCGGCGTCGGTGATCAGCGGATCAAAGACCATATCGGCGATGGCCTCCATCGCGGTCTCGAAACCCTCCTGCGGGGCGTCGACGTAATACACCGTCCGGTCGAAGGTCGTGTAGGCGTTCGACGATCCGCCGCTGCGGTGGATCGCATCGGTAAGCTCGCGGTTCGTGAAACGACCGGTCCCCTTGAACACCATGTGTTCGAGGTAGTGAGAGATGCCGGAGCCCTCCCAGCGGCCTTCGTGGATGCTGCCCGTACGCACCCAGGCCTGAACGGTGCAGAGACCAATCCCGGGGCGATGCGAGTAGATGACCTCGAGGCCGTTGGCGAGCACCCGACGTTCGGGCACGGGGCCGGCGATCTGGGCGAAACTCAGGCCTTCGAGGGTGGACATGGGGTGGATGTATGCCCTTCCCTCGCCGGGGCGCAAGTGCGACCCTGATGCGGCGGCGGAGCACTCTGACATTGAAAACGCCGCCCGGTCTCCGTATCACCGAACTTCGCTTTCCGCGCTCAGCGGCCAGCCCTCCCTCTCCCCCGTCCTTTCGATGTATATTCCGCCTGAAATCCGCGCCCAGATCGAAGAGGTCGAACGCCGCGCCGGTCACCTCTGGAAATTCCTGGACGTGACGGGCAAGCAGGGCCTCATCGCCAAGCTCGAGGAGCAGATGGGCGCCCAGAATTTCTGGGACAGCCAGAAAGCCGCCCAGAAGGTCATCGGCGAGTGCAACGGGTACAAGAACGTCGTCGGCCCCCAGGTCGCCTTCCGCCGCCAGATCGACGACGTGAAGACCCTCGCGGAACTCATCGCCGAGTCGCCCGACGGCACCGCCGACGCCGAACTCGAGGAACTCCGCAAGCTCGCCGCCGACTTGCTCGCCGGCGTCGCCGACCTCGAGATCGCCTCCTTCCTCTCCGGCCCCCACGATAAGTCCAACGCCATCGTCACCGTCAAGGCCGGCGCCGGCGGCACGGAGTCCAACGACTGGGCCGACCTGCTCTACCGCATGTACACGCGCTGGGCCGAACGTCGCGGCTTCAAGATCGAAGTCGAAGACATCGCCGAAGGCGAAGGCGCCGGCATCAGCCAGGCCACCTTCCGCCTCGAAGGCCCGAACGCCTATGGCTACGTCAAGGCCGAGCGCGGCGTCCATCGCCTCGTCCGCATCTCCCCCTTCGACGCCAACGCCCGCCGCCACACCTCCTTCGCGTCGGTCGACGTGGTGGCCGAAATCGACGACGACATCGACGTCGAGGTCAACGAAGCCGACCTGCGCGTCGACGTCTACCGCTCCAGCGGCAAAGGCGGCCAGCACGTCAACAAGACCGAATCCGCGGTGCGCCTCACGCACATCCCCACGGGTATCGTCGTGGCCTGCCAACGCGAGCGCTCCCAGGTCAAGAACCGCGCGCTGGCGATGAAGATCCTCCGCGCCCGCATCTACGAGAAGACCATCGACGACAAGCGCGCCGAGATGGAGAAATACTACGGCGAGAAGGGCGACATCGGCTGGGGCAACCAGATCCGTTCCTACGTCTTCCAGCCCTACCAGATGGTCAAGGACCTGCGCACCGGGGTCGAGACGGGCAACATCCAGGCGGTCATGGACGGCGACATCGACGCGTTCATCAACGGCTGGCTCCGCGCCGGCGGCCCGCGCACGCGTAACAAGGACATCAAGATCGAGGACTAAGTCCTCCGCGCCATGCCCACCCGGGAAATCCTCCGTCAGAAGCTCCTCGATACCCCGCTGTTCGCGGAGAAGATCTGGAAGCTTTCGCCGGAGCCGTGGGCCCTGACCGAAGCCCAGCTGCGTGACCTGAAGCGCATCGGCGCGGCCTGCCTGAGCTACCACCGCGCCCTCGAACGCCTTTACGTCCGTTCTTTCTCGGGCAAGAAGATCCTACGTAACCGTGAGGTCTACGCCCCGTGGGTCGCCGAGTACCTCGACCGCTACAAGCCCGCCGGACTCGTGGCGCATGGCCGCCATCGCGCCGTCAAGCACCAGTGCCCCGTCGTCCTCCGTCCGGACCTCCTCATCACGGAACAGGGCTTCACGATGACGGAGTTGGACAGCGTCCCCGGCGGCGTCGGCCTCACGGCCTACCTCAATGAGGTCTACGCCGAGGATTATCCCGGGGTGATCGGCCGCACCAGCATGCCGGATCGCTTCATGGCTTCGCTGGCCCGCCTGACCCCGAAGGAGAAATTCCCGCTGGTCGCGATCGTGGTCAGCGAAGAAGGCGCGACCTACCGGCCGGAATTCGAGTGGCTCGGCGAGAAGCTGCGCTCGCTCGGCCATGACGTGCACGTCGTCGAGCCCTCCCAGGTCATGCAGATGGGCGACGGCTCCTACGTCCCCGTCGATGGCGCGCCGCGACGCGTCGACATCCTCTATCGTTTCTTCGAGCTGTTCGACCTCGCGAACGTCAAGGGCGCCGACGGCATCTTCAACGCGGTCGAAGCCGGTACGCTGACGCTGACCCCGCCGATGAAGGCGTTCCAGGAAGAGAAACTCGGCCTCGCCCTGCTCCATCATCCCCAGCTCGCCGAGTTCTGGAAGGAGAATCTGCCCGAAGACCACCACGAGGCTTTGTTCCGCATCGTCCCGCAGACCTGGATCATGGAGAAGACGGAACTCCCGCCGACGGCCGTGCTCTACGCGCCGGGCGTCAACGGCCGGCCGATCCGCGAATGGGCCGAACTGGCCGAGGCTTCGCAGCGCGAGCGCAACCTGATCATCAAGGCGAGCGGCTTCCACGAGACCGCCTGGGGCGCCCGCAGCGTGA
>JBILXR010000171.1:0-4175 GCA_044378215.1 Opitutales bacterium | reverse complement strand
GGGCGTCCGCTTCCGGGGGCAGTCTGCCGTAACGATCCTTCAGCGAAGTCCTCAGTTCGGCCACCTCGGCGGCGTCCAACGCCAGCGCGATGCGGCGGAAGGCTTCGATGCGCAGGCGCGTCTCGGGGATCCAGTCCGACGGCAGGGTGGCGGTCAGCAGGGGGACCTCGCCGGTGCTGCTGTTGATCTGTTCCGTGCCCAGGGCGGCCTGGGTGTGGTCGATGAAGTCCAGCTGGACCTCGCACCGCTCGATGACCGCGCCTTTGTCGCCCCTGAGCTTGGCGACGCTCCGGCGGAGGAGCTGGCAGTAGAGGTCGAACCCGACGGTCGCGACGTGGCCGCTCTGCGCCGCGCCGAGGATGTTGCCGGCGCCGCGCAGCTCGAGGTCACGCATGGCGATGCGGAAGCCGGCGCCGAGCTGGTTGTATTGGCGGATCGCCGACAGGCGGCGGTGGGCTGTGCCGACCAGCGCGGCGTGCCGGTGGAGGAAGAGGTAGGCGTAGGCCTGGCGGTTGAAGCGTCCCACGCGCCCTCGCAACTGGTAGAGCTGGGCGAGGCCGAACCGGTCCGCGCCTTCGATGATGAGCGTGTTGCAGTTCGGGATGTCCAGTCCGGTCTCGATGATCGTCGTGCAGACGAGCACGTCGTACTCGCCCGCGACGAAGGCCGACATGACTTCTTCGAGCTGGCCCGCCGGCATCTGGCCGTGGCCCACGATGATACGCGCCTTGGGCACGAGCGCGGCGATCCGCTCGGCGACGGCTTGGATCGTCTCGACGCGGTTATGCAGGTAGAAGACCTGGCCGCCGCGGGCGAGCTCAGCCTTCACGGCGTCGCGGACGAGTTTCTCGTCATAGCTCCGGACGATGGTGCGGATGGGCAGGCGTTCGCGCGGCGGGGTCTCGATGACGCTGAGATCGCGCGCGCCGACGAGCGCGAGATAGAGCGTCCGCGGGATGGGCGTCGCGCTCATGGCGAGCACGTCCACTTCGGTGCGCAGCTCCTTGAGGCGCTCCTTGTGGCGGACGCCGAAGCGATGCTCTTCGTCGATGATGACGAGGCCGAGCCGTCCGAAGCTGGTACCGTCGGAGAGCAGGGCGTGCGTGCCGACGACGACGTCGACGGTCCCGGCCGCGGCGCGCGCCCGGACGTCAGCCTTCTGCTTGGCGGTGCGGTAACCGCTCAGGAGTTCGACGGAGACGGGCCAGCGCGCGAGGCGCTCCTTGAAGCTTTCGAAGTGCTGCTGCGCGAGGACAGTGGTGGGCGCGAGGATCGCGACCTGGCGTCCGCCGAGGACGCATTTGAACGCGGCGCGGAGGGCGACCTCGGTCTTGCCGAAGCCGACGTCGCCGCTGATGAGTCGGTCCATGGGTGCGGCGCGTTCCATGTCCGCCTTCACGTCGATGATCGCGCGGGTCTGATCCGGAGTCTCGCGATGCGGGAAGGAGCGCTCGAATTCGCCCATCCAAGCGTTGTCCGCGTCCTTCGGGTGCGTGATGCCGGGCTTGGTCGAGCGGGCGGCCTGCATCGCCAGCAGCTGCGCGGCGAGGTCGGCGGTGGCCTTCTCGGCGGCCTTACGCGACTTCTCCCAGCCGCCTCCGCCGAGTTTCGAGAGCTTCGGGATGGCCCGGCCGATGCCGATGTAGCGCGTGAGGAGATGCGACTCCCGCACGGGGAGGTGCAGCATCGATTTCAAGGCGAACTCCAGGCCGATGAAATCCTCGGTACGTCCGTTGTGCTCGTGGGCCTTGATGCCGCGGAACAGGCAGACTCCCTGAGTGGCGTGCACGAGCGCGTCGCCGTCGGCGAGTTCGCCGAAGTCGAGCGCACGGCCGACGGCGGCGCGGATGGCGGTGCGGCGGCGCGGCAGGACGGCGAGCGGACGCTTACGGCGGCCGAAGAGCTCGCGTTCGGTCAGCAGGAGCAGGCCGTCCTTGAGCAGGCCGGGCAGCTTGTCCGGGGCGATGAGGATGCCCCCGCCGAAGCGTCCGTGGGTGATGCGTGGCGCGAAGCCGCGGATCAGGGCGCTGGCGACCTCGGCGTTGAGCCGATCGACGGAGCCATCGGTGTCGCCGGCTAGCAGGCAGGGACGCCCGTCCTTGGCCAGCGAGGCGGCGGCCCGGAGAAGGGCGGGGCGCGTCTCGGTGCTGTCCGTCGCGGAGCCGATGAGCAAGGATTCGGCGGGCGTCGAGTCAAGGGCCTGCGCCGCGTAACCGAGCGGAGCATCGTCGGTCTCCTCGAGCACGAGTTCGTCGACCTTGGCCGAGTGCAGTTCGGCGCAGAGGACGTCCTCGTGGCAGCGGTCCACCGAGATGACGAGCGTGTCGGCCGGCAGATGTCGGAAGAACGGGGCCTCGGGGGCTGAGCCGGAGTCGTCGCGCGGCGCGCAGATGACCAGGCCGTCGACTTCGCCTTCGCTGCGCTGGGTAGCGGGGTCGAACGGACGGAGCGAATCGACGACGTCGCCGAAGAGGTCGATACGCACGGGCATCTGGGCGTTCAGCGGATAGACGTCGAGGATGCCGCCGCGGAGCGCGTACTCGCCGGGCTGTTCGCAGAGGGCCTCGTGGGCGTAGCCGAAATCTTCGGCGAGGCGCTTCGCGAAATCACCTAAGGCGAGCCTCTCGCCTTTGCGGACGACGATCTCGGCCTTGTCTGTGGCTTCAGGGGCGGGCGAACGACGGGTGAGCGAGCCGGGCGTGCAGGCGATGAGCAGCGGCCGCTTCGCGTCATGATTGCCGTGGCGCAGGAGCGAGAGGACTCCGAGTAGGTCGCAGTCGGCTTCGAAGGCCGGCACGGCCGCATCGGCCTCGGTCAGGGTGCGGGCGACCGGCTGTGCCTCGTTGAGCAGGGTCAGCAGCTGGGCGGTCTCTTCGGCGAAGGTCTCCGCCGCGCCGAGGTTCGAGGCTAGGAAGACGATCACGCTCCGCTCAGCGCCTTCCGAACAGGCGCAGGCCGCCCAGGCGTGCGAAGGCACGCCGGTCAGGGCACGGCGTGGCTGGGCGGACATGCCGCTATCGAGGCGGGAAGCCCCGATGCGTCAAACCCAACCCCTTACTTCAGCACGACTCCGGCGATTTCGTCCCAGAGTTCGTCGATCTGCGACGGTTTCTTGACCGGTCGCCCCGCTTCCCCGAACCAATAGCGGGCGTTGCCGAGGTCGCCTTCGATGAGATGGAGCAGTGCATGGAGCCAGGAGCCGACCGGAGTCTCGATGTCCTGGGCGATGTTGTGCGCCGCCTCCCAGTCGCCCTTCTTGATGAACCAAAGCGACTGCGCCTCGCGTGAGAGTCCGCGAGGCGGCTGCGCGTCGGTTTCCGCGGAGTACTTCAGTTGCGCCGGCGTCATGGCTCAGCGGGAGGTGTGCAGGCGCGAAAGGGCGTCGGATGCTTCGGAGGGCAGTTCCTTGAGGATCTTGGCGGCGTCGTTCTGTCCGCGCTGGATCTCCGGTAGCCCCATCGTGCTTTCCAGACGGGCTAGCTCTACGGCGTCTTTGTCGGCACCCGTGAGCTGGCTCAGCACGAGTCTCCACGCGTAGGCCTGGGAAAGGTCGCGCGGGGCTTTGACGCCTTTCTCGAGACGCTCGGCCATCGCCCGGATTGCGGTCAGGTCACGACGCATCGCCGACCGTCGCAGGAACTCCGTGCCGAGCTCGTAGTTGCGTGGCATGCCCGGGACGCCTTCATCATGACCTTCGGACATCATGCGTAAGGCGATACGTTCGCCGGCGTCCGCGCCGCGGCGGTAGTAGGCGAAGGCCTCCTTCATGGCGGTCTCGTAGTCCGAAAGGGCCTTTTTGTCGTCTACGGTGGCCGACGTCGCTTTCAGGGCGCGGGCCTCTTCCCGACGCAGGTCGCCGAGCACGCGGAAGCCCATCGGCTGGCCTTTCGCCACGGCCTGATGGGCCCAGTCGCGTGCCGCGGCTGCGTCCTTCGTGGTTCCAGTTCCGCGGAAGTAATACAAAGCGACCACGGCCATGGCGCGAGAGTGTCCGCCGTTGGCTGCTTTCAGGGTCCAATAGAAGGCGCGCTCCCGGTCCTCTTTGATCTGCAATTCGACCGGCGCGTACGCGGTGTGTCGGAGCGCGTAGACATATTGCGCCTGGACGTTGTCTTTTTCGGCGAGCGCGAGCAGCGTAGCCGGTTCGGCATGGGGGTCGAAGCCGTCGACGTAGC
>JBILXR010000170.1:0-4210 GCA_044378215.1 Opitutales bacterium | reverse complement strand
GGCGTGAGCATCCACTTGTTGGCCGCGGCTCGTCCGACGGTCGTCTCGTGCACGCCCATCTCCTTGGCGACGTCGGTCATCGTCAGCGGGCGCAGTCGCGACGGGCCGTGCTCGAAGAAGTCAGCCTGACGTTCGAGGATGATGTGCGCGAGCTTCTCGATGGTGCGCTGACGTTCTTCGATGGCGCCGATCAGGAACTTGCCCTGGCGCATGCGCTCGAGGATGTAGGTGCGTTCCTTCTCCCCGAGGGCCTGGCCGGCGAGCATGTCCTTGTAAGCGGGCGCTAGGCGGAGCTTCGGCACGTGGCGGTCGTCCATGATGACCTTCCATCTGCCGTCGGGGCCGAGTTCGACGGAGGCGTCCGGCGTGACGACGCGGTTGTCGTCGCGGGCGAAACGGCGGGCCGGGACGGTCTCAAGCTTGGCGAGTTCGGCGAGGGCCTCGCGGATGTCGTCAAGCTCGACGTCGAGGATGCGGGCGCATTCCTCGAGGCGACGTCCCATCATCGGCTCCCAGCAGTCGCTGATGAGCCGGGCCGCGGTGGAGAGGCCCCGTCCGCGCTGACGGAGCTGGGCGAGGAAGCATTCGCGGAGATCGCGGGCGCCGATGCCTGCCGGATCGAAGGCCATCAGCAACGTATGGGCCGTCATGACGGCCTCGTAGGGCTGACCGGAACGGAGGGCGAGGGTCGAGAGGTCCTCCTCGACGAAACCGCGCTCATCGAGCGAGGCGATGAGGAGCTTCAGCGCCTCCCGCACGGAGGGATCGTCGCTGGCCGTCCGAGCCTGGTCGGCGAGGTGCTCCGAGAGCGAGGCTTCGCCGGTGGCCGATTCGAGCATATGCCGGCGGCGCTCCTCGTCCTCCTGGGTGTAGCCCTGGGAACGGATCTCTTCGTAATAACTCTCGTCCCAGTCGTCCTTCATGCGCTTGAGCGCGTCGAAATCATCGTCGCCGAGGGAAAGTTCGCGTGGGCCGTCATCCTCGGGCTCTTCGGAGGACATCGGCGCGTCCAGGCTCTCATTAGCGACGGGTTCGACCTCCTCCAGCAGCGGATTGGCGGCCAGCTCCGAGGAGATCTCCCGCAGGAGCTCGGCCGCAGGCACCTGGAGGATGCGGAGCGACTGGCGAAGCTGGGGCGTAAGGACGAGGCCTTGGACCTGCTTCTGCGATTGATTGATACCTTGGTTGGCCATCGAGCGAAGTCTATGAAAGAGAGGTCCGGGCCGATTTGCAAAGGGTATTGAAGGCCCTCGGACCGAGACCCCGCCATTGACGGACTCCAGCGGCACCGTTCCGGAACCGAAGCCGACCCGTCGGGCCGCGGCTGCGTCGAAAAGCGTTCAGCGGGCGCGCGGCGTCCAGCAGTCCGGCTCGGAACAACGTCCGAGGCTCGCCGGCGTCAGGCGGGTGACCTTGCCGGTCACGCTGTCCACGACGGCCAGCCAATCACCCTGGGCGGCCACGAGGTGACGGCCGTCGGCGCACCACGAAGCGTGCGCGAGGGCGGCCGGGCTCGCGGTCTCGATCGAACGGACGCTACCTGCGGTGAGGTCGATGACGCCGAGACGCAGACCACCCGACTGATAGGTGAAGACGAGCTGATGGGAGAATATCGGATTCCAGCGCGGTTCCGTACTGTAGCTGAAACCGGTGGCGACGGGCTGCAAGGCGCCGCCGGAGGAATTCGCGAGATAGATGCCTGGGCGACCCGTCGGGCCGCCGGTGAGGGCGAAACGCGCGCCGTCGGGCGACCAGGCCGGATCGGTGTTCACCCACTGCTTGTTCGGAGCCTTGATGACGCGGATCGGCGACTGGCCCTGCGGACCGGCGACGAAGATGTCCATCGTCTCCTTGTTGGAGGAAGCGAACGCGATGCGACCGTCGGGACCGCTGCTGGCCGCGCCAAGGGCGCCGCGCACGTTGGTGATGACCTTGGCGGCTTCACCGAGTCCGTTGGTCGAGAAGATCTCAGGAAAGTTGGAGCGGAAGGAGGAGATGAAGAAGACGCGCTTACCATCGGCCGACCAGCGCGGGCCGTAAGAGGTGTTACGGTAGTTCGTCAGACGAAGCGTCTTCGAGCGGACAAGGTTGGTGACGTAGATCTCCGCATGGCCGGTGAAGCGCGAGACGAAGGTGACCTTCGTGTCGGCGTAGAGAGGCTTCAGTTGCCAGCGACGGCCGAGACCGACGATCGCGGCGTCGGCGACCTTGAGCGCGAGCTGGTCTTCGTCGCGGGCTTCGACGTTGGTCGTGAAGGCGAAGGCGGCGTTCTCGCAGGCGACGACCGCGGTGTTCGCCGTGCGGCCGATGCGCAGCTTGACGGAGGAAGTCGGCGAGACCTGGATCGCGCCGTGGGCGGAGAGCGCGAACTGGACGAGGCTGCCGAGCGCCGGATCGTCGGAGACAACGGCGACGGACACGACGCCCTTGGCCGCCAGCGCCGCGATGTCGTCGTTGACGACCACGTTCTGGCCGAAGAGCGGCGCGGTGAGGAAGACGGCGAGGAGGGCGAGGAAACGCATCGAGGAAGGGGATTAGGAAGTTAGCAGTTTGACCTAGGTTGGGCGGGGAGTTCAATCCCGCTGATGTCGCTCGATAAGGAATCCGTCCAGAAGGCCCTCGGTCAGATCCGCTACCCGGGGTACAGCCGGGACATCGTCTCGTTCGGCCTGGTCAAAGGCATCGAAGTGACCCTCGACGGCAAGGTCAGCGTCGGCCTGGCCGTGACCAGCGCGGACCCTGAGGTCCCGAAGAAGCTCTACGCCGAAATCGAGGCCGCGCTCAAGGCCTTGGGCGCCCGCCAGCCCGAGATCGCCATCACCGTCACCGTCCCCAAGGGCGCCCCCGCGCCGACCGCGCCTGCCACCCCCACCAAGCTCCCCGCCGATGCCGGCGTGGGTCAGGTGAAGCACATCATCGCCGTCGCCAGCGGCAAAGGCGGGGTCGGCAAATCCACCTTCGCAGTCAACCTAGCCTGCGCCCTCGCCCGTGACCTCGCCGAAAAAGGCCGCCCGGGCCGGGTCGGCCTGATGGATTGCGACATCTACGGCCCTTCGGTCCCCCTGATGATCGGGGTCAACGCCCGCCCCCTCCTCGACGGGGACACCCTCATCCCGCTGGAGAACTTCGGCGTGAAGGTCATGTCGATGGGCCTCCTGATCGACGCCGACGCCCCCGTGGTCTGGCGCGGTCCGATGATCATGAAGACCATCTCGCAGTTCGCCACCAACGTGCGCTGGGGCGAACTCGACGTCCTGCTCATCGACCTCCCCCCAGGCACCGGTGACGCCCAGCTCTCCATCGCCCAGTCGATGGCCCTGAGCGGCGCGATCATCGTGACGACCCCGCAGACCGCCGCGGTCTCCGTGGCGCTCCGCGGCGCGGCGATGTTCGCCAAGGTCGGCGTGCCCATCCTCGGCGTGGCGGAAAACATGAGTTTCCTCGAAGGCGCGGACGGCTCCCGCCAGTATCTCTTCGGTCAAGGGGGCGGCCTGAAGGTCGCCACGGCCCTCGATTCCATCTTGCTGGGCGAAGTCCCGCTCGACCCGGCCATCCGCCAGGGCGGCGACCACGGCATCCCCGTAGTGATCAGCCACCCGGACGGCAATCCAGCCCGAGTTTTCCGCTCGATCGGCCTGACGGTCCTCAACGGACTGGAAAAAGCTTCGTAAAGTAACCGGCTCGCCTCCGGCTTGCCACGCAGCCCTTTTTTCTCCTAAGTCACTTCCAGCATGAGAGAAGAGCCGTCCAAGCCGAAGCCCGCCGCCGACCTGGCCGCGCGTTCTTCTCTTTATGCCGAATTCCTCGCGGAGCGTGAGGAGATCCTCCGTCACAAGTGGATCGAGTCCGAGAAGGCCGGCTGCGACATCGGCTTCGAACGCGCCCTGCTCGACTGGACCCGCCACCACCGCGCGCGCTGGCGTCAGTTACGCCGTGGCGGCAAGCCCGCCTGAGGCCGCCCCTCCTCCCCGCCAAACAGCAGGGCCGGCTCGCATCGCTGCGGCCGGCCCTGCTGGCGTAGGAGGAAAGGAAGCTTAGCCCTTGATCTCCTTGTGCAGCGTGTGGCGGCGCAGGGAGGGGTTGTACTTCTTGAGCTCCACCTTCTCCTGGGAAAGCTTCTTGTTACGGGTGGTCATGTAACGGGAAGGGCGCTTGCCCTCCTTACGGGCTTCGGTGCATTCAATGATAACGATTTCGCGAGCCATGGTTT
>JBILXR010000029.1:0-15478 GCA_044378215.1 Opitutales bacterium | reverse complement strand
CGAAGCGCTGCGTGGTGACGTCCTTCGGGGCGAGGAGGTCGCGGACGGCGAAGCCCTTGTCGGCCGGATCGCTGCCGAGCGCGAACGGACCGAAGGCGCTGCTCATGTAGCCGGTGCCCTGCTCCGGGATGCTTTGGCTCGGAACGATGACGTAAGGCGGCAGGTTATTGCGCGAACCCTGCTCGTGCGAGATGACGGAGCCGTAGCTCGGGAACTTGATCGCGGGGCTCGGCCGGTAGCCGGTGAACATGTTGTGAGTGCCACGCTCGTGGGCCGCCTCACCGTGCGTCATCGAGCGGATGACGGTGAGCTTGTTCATGATCTTCGCGATGTTGACGAACTTCTCGCCGACGTATTCGCCGGGGATCGAAGTCTTGATCGGCGTGTAAGGTCCGCGGTAGTCAGGCGAAGCGAAAGGCTTCGGATCCCAAGACTCGTGCTGCGCCATGCCGCCGGGCAGGTAGATGTGGATGACGGAGTCCGCCATCGCGTTGAAGGACTCGACGCCGGGGATCTCCGCCGCCTTGAGGCGGAGCATGTTCGGGAGGCTCAGGCCAAGCGTGCCGACCATGCCGATGTGCATGAAGTCGCGGCGACTCAGGGCGGAGAGAACGTCGGGGTGATTTCCTTCGCAGTTGCGGTGGAGTTTCATGGTCTGTCGGGGGTTGCCTTTGAGACAGTTGGAAGACGGCAAGGTTGCGAATAAATATGCAGATTTCGCCTTTATGGGCGGCAGCTACCTAAATGAATGAAATCGTGCTTAAGGCTAATTTTAACGACTGTTTTCTATCTTTAAATCCTGAAAATCAGTTCTCTCGACCTCTCTCGGCCTTGCCCCGTCAGAATCACCCGGTCCGGGAGGAACCGGGCGATGGCGAAAGCATTGGTATCAGGAGTCTCCACCATGCCACGGAAAGTCACGCAAGGGAGACCTTCGATTTGGGCCGAACCCCCCGGCATGATTGTGGCCGTTGAACCAGGCGACGACGTTGCGATGCCGGCCCAAGGCCGCGAGGATCTCGGTCGCATCCCAGGCATCGTGCCCTCCCGCGGGCGCCACGGGATGATACGCGCAGACGACGACCTTGAGTCCGCGCTTCGCGGCGTCAGCCGCGACGCCTTCGAACCAGGCGAGCTGCTTCGGCCCGACCGCTCCGTTCCAATCCTGCGCCTGAGGCAGCCTGCGAGCCTTCGCGCGCGCGAGTTCGGCGGTGGCCTCACGTCGCGCCTCGCTGCCGGCGAGCGTCGCGTACGTGCTCACGGCGCCGGTGTCGAGGACGACGAAGCGGAAGCCGGGCCGGTCGAAATAACGGTGGCGCGCGGCGACCCCAAGACGGGCGTCGACCTGCGTTTTCTCCCCGTCCAGCAAGGCGAAATCGTGATTGCCGAGGACGTGCTCCCAGCGGTGGCGCGAGGCGGCGAGCGGCGCGAGGATCGCGTCGTAGCTGCGCCACTCGCGGTCGATGGTGTCGCCGAGGTTCACGCAGAAATCGAGCGGGCGGGCGTTGAAATGCTCGACCGCGGCGCCCAGCTTGGCGATGGATGCGCGATAAGCGCGCGTGCCGCGATCGGGAATGTCGGCATACTGCGGATCGGCGATGACGCCGACCTCGAGGCCTTCGCTGCGCGAGGCGCAGCCGACGAACGGCGCGCCGGCGACGCCGAGCGCGAGCTGACGCAGGAACCGACGGCGGGGCAGCGACGTGGGCATGCCCCGATTAAGCAGGCGTCCGGACCTGCCCCAATGAAAAAGGGCGGGATTGCTCCCGCCCTTTCGGACCGAAATGACGCTTCGGCTTACTTGATCTCGCCGATGGTGATGTTGCGGTATTCGACCTTCATCTTCACGCCGCCGTGCACTTGGAGGCCCACGGGAGCGGCCTGCGGGTAACCGGCATCGACGTAGTTCGAGACCTGCTCGCCGTTGAGCCAGACGGTGTAGGTGTCGCCCTTGGCCTGGAAACGGATCTTGTTCCACTCGCCGTTCTTCCAGAGGGCGGGGACCTTAGGGGCCCAGCCGGCTTCGGGATACTTGCCCACGTAGAACGTGCAGGTCATGTCCTTCTTAAGGGAGCGGGATACGCCGATCTGCATCTGGATGTCCTTCTTCCCGGCGGCGTCCTTGCGGACCATGATGCCGCTGTCGATCTCGCCGCTGAAGCGGCACTCGCACTCGATGACGACGTCCTGATAGGACTTCTCAGTGTAAAGCATGTTGCCTTTCTTGTAATCCTTGAAGGCAAGGTCGTTGACCCCGGTGAGGACGCCGTCGGCGACGGTCCAGAAGGCGTCCGCGCCGGAGGTCTTCCAACCGGTGAGGTCTTTGCCGTTGAAGGCGGATTCAAGTTTCACTTCGGCGGCCGAAGCCGAGACGACGAGGGCGGCGAACGCCGCGAGGAGACGGAGGGATTTCATATTTTAGGGGTAGGGGTAGGGATAGGGGTGGGGATAGCGGACACAATCACAGAGCGATGCCGAAAACAAAACCTCGCGGACCGAAATCCATTTGCCAGCGGTCAGCCCTGCCCCTACCCCTGTGCCTACCCTCAACAAACCCATGCCCACCCTCCGCGCCCTCGCCCTCCTCGCCGTGACCGCCCTTTCCGCCTCCGCCGCCGAAGTGAAGTATCAGCTGGCCCCCGACTTCCTCGGCACGCCTCCCGGCAAGGCGACCATCGGCAACGGCCACGGCGAGATCGCCGTCGATTCCGCCGGCCTCATCTACGTCAGCGTCCAGGAAAAGGACGCCGGCATCCAGGTCTACGGCCAGGACGGCAAGTACCTGAAGACGCTCGCCCTGCCGATGTCGCTCCACGGCTTCGTCATCCGCAAGTCCACCGATGGCGAGTACCTCTACGGCGCGGTGCTCGGCGAACAGCGCCTCATCAAGGCCAAGCTCGACGGCACGGTCGTGATGGAGATCAAGCCCGACGCCTTCCCGGCCGATAAGGGCACGGCCAAGGACAAGGCCGGCAAGTCCGTCAACGCCCTCAAGCTCACGAGCTGCGACGTCGCTCCGAACGGCGACATCTACATCGTCGACGGCTACGGCAAGAGCTGGGTCTTCGTCTTCGGCGCCGACGGTCAGTTCAAGTCCGTCTTCGGCGGCCCCACGCAGGTCGTGGACGGCAAGGGCTTCGCCAACACCCACAAGGTCTTCGTCGACACGCGCTTCAGCCCGGCCCGCCTGCTCTGCCTCGATCGCGGCAACAACCGTATGTTCCACGTCGACCTCGACGGCTCCAACGCCCGCATGATCGCCAACAAGGGCCTGCGCAACCCGTCCTCCGCCTCGTTCCACGGCGAGCTGATGTGCGTCGCCGAGATCGCCGGCCGCGTCTCGGTCTGGAACAAAGCAGGCGAGATGGTCGCCTCCCTCGGCGTCAACGACACCAAGGGGCAGACCAACACCCCGAAGGTCGCTCCGGCCGACTGGCGGGTGGGCGTCGTGACCTCGCCCCACGGCATCACCTTCGACAACGACGGCAACATCCTCGAGACGGAGTGGAACATCTTCGGTCGCGTGCTGCGCTGGAACCGCCAGTGATCCGCGCGCTGCGCCAGCTGGTCCTGACCTGGGGAGCCCTCCTGCTCCCCTTGTTCGTCTCGGCCCATAACGGCGAGGTCCTCCTCTCCCGCCTCACGTTGCACGCCGACGGCACCTGCTCGCTCAAGGTCACCGCCGACCTGGAGGCGAACTACAACATCCGCGAACGCGCGGAGCTGGCGAAGGCCGCCGAAACGCTGTTCGCGGTGTCGACCGGCAAGGACCTCTTCCCGCTCACCGAAGCGGCGGGCTCGCCGGACTTCTCCTCGGCCACGAAGCTCGACCTCGATTCGCCCTTCCAGCACACGGCCGAAGAACTCGCCAAATCCTACCAGCTCGAAAGCGCGGAGTGGAGCTGGACGCCCGGGCCCCGGAATTTCCTGCTGCGCCTGCCCGATGAGAGCCCCCATACGGTGTTGCTCTGGATGGTCGACGAGACCAAGCCCGGCGCGAAAGCCCGCTGGGTGATGATGGTCGCGGGCGACGAATCTCCGCTGATCCAGGCCCATGAACCGACCGGCCATCTCGGCCGACGGATGCTGCTGATCTGCGGCGGACTGATGCTCGCCCTTGCGGCCGCCTTGGTCGGCGGCTTCCTCCTGCTGCGCCGCCGTCGGGCGAAGTCGGTGGCCTAAGCCAGCGTTGCTTCGATGAACCCAGCCCGTGCTTCGAAGTGCGGGTTGTGGCCGCTTTCCGGGAGCGTGACGACATCGGCCTGCGGGAAGTGCGCGCGGATAGCCGCGAAGTCCTCGTCGCGGATGTAATTCGACTTTCCGCCGCGCAGGAAACGCGTCGGTCCGTCCCAGACTTCGCCGGCGGCGAGCGGATTGCCGAGGATCTCAGGCAGCGAATGCGTCAGCGCCTCGCGGTTCACGGTCCAGCGCCAGCGGCCTTCCGCATCCTGGCCGAGATTGGTGAGGATGAACTGACGCATGCCCCACTCGGGCACCTGCGCGGAGAGCTTGGCCTCGGCGTCCTTGCGCGAAGTGACGGCGGCGATATCGAACGCGTTCATCGCCGCGAACTCGACCCGCACGCGGTCGGAATAGGCGCGCGGGGCGATGTCGACGACGGTGAGGCGGGCGACGAGGTCGGGCCGGTCCATGACGAGACGCATCGCGGCCTTGCCGCCCATGCTGTGGCCGACGAGGTGAACGGGGCCTAGCGCGAGATTTTCGAGCATCGCGACGACGTCCGCCGACAGCGCGGCGTAGGAGCAATCGTCGCCCCACGGCGAAGAGCCGTGATTACGCAGATCCGGCGCGAGCACGCGATGGCCGCGTTCGGCGAGGGCCACGCCGGCGGACTGCCAGTTGCGCGACGAACCCAGCAGGCCGTGCAGGACCACGAGCGGCGCGCCGGCGCCGCCCAGTTCGCGGACGATCAGAGGAAGCGGCGCGCTCACGGGAGACGCCAAGGTGAGGGCCGTCCGGCCGAGGTCGAACCAATTTCCCCGCCGAGGCTTGAACCCGACCACGCCCGTCCTATGAACATCGCATGCTCTCCCGCCTGCTCCCCCTGCTCGCCTGCGCCGCCTCGGCATTCGCCGCCATCGAAGTCATCAAGGTCCCCGGCGCCGAACAGATCCGCCAGCCCTTCAGCATCGCCTTCGACGCCCAGGGCGACGCTTACGGCGTCGAGTTCCAGCCCGCCAACCGCATCTTCAAGCTGCACGGCGGCAAGATCGAGTTCGTCTCCGGCGTGAAGTGGGACAGCGCCCCCAAGGGCATGCTCCCGCCCGCGCCCGCGCAGCGCCTCGACCTCGCTCCGGCCGTCTACGACGGCATGCACGACGTCTCCATCGGCCCGGATGGTTCGATCTACGCCTCGGACAGCTTCCAGCACCGCATCGTGCGCCTCGACCCGAAGACGCACGTCGCGACGCTCTTCGCCGGCACGGGTAAGTCCGGCTTCGGCGGAGACGGCGGCCCCGCCGACCAGGCGAAGATGAACATCCCGATGTGCGGCGTCATCGATCCCGCTGGAAAATACATGGTCATCGCCGACATCGTGAACAACCGCGTCCGTCGCATCGACCTCGCGACCAAGGTCATCACCACTGTCGCCGGCAACGGCAAGAAGGGACTCCCCAAGGACGGACTGGACGCGCTCGAAGCCCCGATGGGCGACGTCCGCGCCTGCTGCGTGGCCAAGGACGGCACGGTCTACGCCCTGCTCCGCGGCGGCCACGCGCTTGCGGCCATCAAGGATGGCAAGGTCACCGTCGTCGTGAACAAGGCCGGCAAGCCCGGTCCCGCGACGGACGGCCCCGCCGCCGACGCGCGCATGCTGGGTCCGAAATACGTGACGATGGACGCCAAGGGCAACGTGCTCATCCTCGACACCGAGAACCATTGCCTGCGCGTCTACGATCCGGTGAAGCAGACCATCCGCACGCTCGTCGGCAACGGCAAGAAAGGCGCCGCGGTCGGCGCCGACTGGGCCGGCACGCAGCTCAATCGCCCGCACGGCGCCCGCATCGGCCCGGACGGACGGCTCTACGTGACGGACACGGAAAACGACCGAATCCTCGTCGGCCCGGCCCCTTAAGCAGGGTCAGGCCAGCTGGGCGGGGTTTTTGGGTTTGTCTCTTTCGTCACGGGGCGGTTGGTTCGGGAGTCACTTCTCGCCGCAATGTCCTCGACCGGTTCCAGCCCTTCCCGCCGTCCTTTCGGCCCCCGCGCTTTCGTGGGAGCCCACACGGCCTTGGTCACCCCCTTCGTCAAGGGCGCCGTGGCCTGGGATGACCTCAAGAAGCTGGTCGAATTCCAGATCAAGGACGGCATCGACGGCCTGGTCGCCGTCGGCACCACCGGCGAGTCCCCCACCCTCGATTACGACGAACACATCGAAGTCATCCGCAAGACCGTCGAATTCGCCGCCGGCCGCGTCCCGGTCATGGCCGGCACGGGCTCCAACGCCACGACCGAAGCCCTCGACCTGACCCAGCGCGCCGACGAAGCCGGCGCCGACGCTTTCCTCCTCGTCGCCCCGTATTACAACAAGCCCAGCCAGGAAGGCCTGTTCCGCCACTTCTCGGTCATCGCCGAAGCCACCGCCAAGCCGATCATCCTCTACTCCATCCCGGGCCGCTGCGGCATCGAGATCACCGTCGAGACCACCCTGCGCCTGCGTAAGAAGTATCCGAACATCATCGGCATCAAGGAAGCCGGCGGACAGGTCGAGAAGGCCGCGCGCCTCGTGCGTGAGTCCGATCCTGAGTTCATCGTCCTCAGCGGCGACGACTCCCTGACCCTGCCCTTCGCCCAGGTCGGCGCCCAAGGCATCATCTCCGTCGCGTCGAACCTCATCCCCGGCCCGGTGGCCAAGCTCGCCCAGCTCGCGCGCACGCAGCAGTTCGCCGAAGCCAAAGTCCTGCACGACCAGCTCGCCGAGATCTTCAAGACCCTCTTCGTCGAACCCAACCCGGTGCCCGTGAAGCATTGCATGATGCGCGCCGGCATCATCCGTTCGGACGAAGTCCGCCTGCCCCTCTGCGAGATGTCCGAGGCCAACCGCCTCCTCGTCGAGAAGGTCGCCGACGCCACCCTCGCCTCCCTCCGATGAGCCAGCCCATCCGCATCCTCCTCAATGGCGCCAAGGGCCGCATGGGCCTCGCCATCGCCAACGTGGCCGCCTCCGAGAAGGCCGTCATCGCCGCCGGCGTCGACCAGGGCGACAACCTCGCCGCGCACATCGGCGCGGCCGACGTGGTCATCGACTTCTCCTTCCACTCCGCGACCCTGGCCGTCGCGCAGCTCTGCGCGAAGCACCAGAAGCCGCTGGTGATCGGCACCACCGGCCACACCGTCGAAGAGAAGGCCGCGATCGCCGCCGCCATCAAGGGCCTCCCGGTCGTCTGGGCCGGCAACTACTCCGTCGGCGTCACGCTGCTCAACGCGCTCGTCCGCCAGGCCGCCCGCTCGCTCGCCGACGCCGGCCGCTGGGACGTCGAGGTGCTCGAGATGCACCACCGCCTCAAGAAGGACGCGCCCTCCGGCACCGCCGAGACGCTCCTCAAGATCCTCCTTGAAGAGCGCCAGCTCGCCAAGGCAGCCCTCAAGCACGGCCGCGACGGCCTGGTCGGCGAACGCCCGCTCGATGAGATCGGCGTGCACGCCATCCGCGGCGGCGACGTCGTCGGCGACCACACCGTCCTCTTTGCCGCCGAAGGCGAGCGCCTCGAACTCACGCACAAGGCTTCCAACCGCGAGATCTTCGCGCGTGGCGCCGTCCGCGCCGCCCGCTGGCTGAAGAGCCAGCCCGCCGGCCTGTATGGGATGGAAGATGTGCTGGGGCTCAAATAAGAGGCCCCGTTGACCAGAGGCCCGGAGGCCCAGAAGATTCGTCCGCTGCATCGGGCAGGGATAGCACCACGTGCTGTCCTGACGCACCCATTCTCGGGTGGCGGGTGGCAGCCCCAGATGGCGGGTGGCGGGGGACAAACGAGGACTGGAGGACCCAAGGCCACGAGGGCCAGAGCAAGCTGGCAGTTGGTTTCCGGAGACTGATGAACGAGCCTTCGATTCTGGCATCGATTCAGTCATCTGCCATCGATGCAGTCATCCATTCTGATGGTTACTATGTCGTGACGCGGTCCCGACCCTGCCTATTACATCCATCTGGCCAACCGATCAACGGGGCAACTCGCGTTGGCTCTCTTCTGGTCAACTGAGCCTCTGGGCCTCCGGGCCTCTAGTCTGGTCGCCTCAGCGCCCAAGCGCCGCTTTCACCAACTGATCCGCGGTGGCGCCGGCGCCGAGCTTAGCCAGCGCGGCACGCACGCCCTTGTCGGCGTCGGGCGCCTTGAAGCCGAGCGCGATGAGCGCGGCCATGGCGTCCGTCGCCGGCGTGGGCTGGGCGGAGACGATGGTCGCGGCGGCCGCCGGAGAAACGCCAGGGCCATCGAGGCCGACCTTATCCTTGAGTTCCATGACGAGGCGTTCGGCGGTCTTCTTGCCGACGCCCGGACACTGGGAAAGCAGCGCGACGTCGCCGCGGATGATCGCATCGCGCAGGATCGGCAACGCCATGCGGCTGAGGATGTTCAGGGCCATCTTGGGGCCGACGCCCGACACCTTCTCGACGAGCAGCTTGAAGAATTCGCGCTCCTCGGCGACGGCGAAGCCGTAGAGGGCCTGGCCGTCTTCGCGGAAGACGTGGTGGATGAGCAGGAAGACTTCCGCGCCGAGCTTCGGTAGGCGCTCCGCCGTCGTGACGGGCACGTTGACCTCGTAGCCCACGCCCGACGACTCGATGACGACGCGCAGGACGCCGGCTTCGATGAGTTTGCCGCGGAGGGAGACGATCATGACGCGATGAAAGCGGAAGCGGTCCGGGAGTTAAGCCCGAATCTCGATGATGAAGCCCTTGAGGTAACGGCTCTCGGGGAAGTTCAGCAGCACCGGGTGATCGGCGGGCTGGGACGTGCGCTCGAGGATCACGGCTTCGCGACGGGCATCCGATGCGGCGTCCTCGATGACCTCGAGATACATCTCTTCCGAGACGCGGTGCGAGCAGGAGTAGGTCGCCAGGATGCCACCCGGGGCGAGCAGGCGCAACGCGCGGAGGTTGAGCTCCTTGTAGCCGCGGAGGGCGCCGTCGACGGCGTCCTTGCTGCGGGCGAAGGGCGGCGGATCGAGGATGATGAGGTCGAAGGAGGCTTCGCGGTGCTCGGTGAACCAGTCGAAGACGTTGGCGACTTCGAACGAGGCGCTGAGGCCGTTGCGTTCGGCGGCCGAACGGGCGGCGGCGATGGCGTCCTCGGACTGATCGAGGCCGAGCACGCTGGCGGCGCCGGCCTTGGCGCAGGCGAGACCGAAGCCGCCCTGGTTGCAGAAGGCGTCGAGCACGCGACGGCCCTGGGCGAGTTTCGCGACGTGCTGATGCTGGTCGAGCTGGTCTAGGTAGGTGCCGGTCTTCTGTCCGCCCATCAGGTCGATGAGCACCTGCACGCCGCCGACTTCCATCCAGGCAGGCTCAAGCGGCTGGCCCGAGACCGTGCGGATCTCCTGGCGCAGGCCTTCGAGCTTACGCGTCGCGGCGTCGTTGCGCAGGACGATCTCGCGCGGCTTCAGCAGGCGCTGCAGGACGTCGATGATCGTGGCCAGACGACGGTCGATGCCGCAGGTCAGGGCCTGAATCGTGATGAGGTCGTTATAACGGTCGACGACGAGGCCCGGCAGGCTGTCTGCTTCGGACCAGATCAGACGGCAGACCGGCTTGCCGGCGCGGCGGTTGACGGCGGCCGTGACGAGTTCTTCGAGCAGCGGGCCGTCGAGGGTGATCGGGCGGCGCGAGTAGCGGCGCCAGGCGATCTGGGACTTGCCGTTCCAGAGACCGGCGCCGAGGCAGCGGCCCTTGAGGTCGGTCAGTTCGACGCAGTCGCCGTCGACCGGCGGTTCGCCGACGAACTCGACTTCGCCGAGGAAGGCCCAGGGATGTCCCCGGAGGGCGCGCACGGGACGTCCGGGGCGGATACGAATGGCTCTAAGCATGGATCAATTGACGGCCTTCAGCTTCGGGAAAGCCCAGCACGCGATGAGCGTGGCCGGGATCCACGCCGCCACCATCGGAGGCAGGGCGCCGCTCTCGCCGAAGGCGGCGCAGAACGAAGTGAGGAAGTAGAAGCCGAGGAAAAGACCGAAGGTCTTGGCGACGCCCACCATCGGGCTGATACGGCCGGGCACCACCGAGAACGGGATGGCGACGGCGATGACGATGAGGCAGATAGCCGGCACGGACAGGATGGCATGGTAGCGCATCGCGTAGGCGGCGTTGGGTCCACCGGGATTGAAACCGGCCTGGTCGACGAAGCGGGAGACCTCGCGGAGCGAGAGCTTGGCCGGCTCCTTCGTGGAATAGAACATCACCTCGGGATCGTCGTTGAAGTCCGGCGTGAGCTCCTGGAAGCGCGGCTGGGCCATCAGGGAGCCGGTGGCCGGATCGAAGCGGAGGTCGCGGCCTTCACGGAAGGTCCAGCTCCAGCCCTGCGGGGTCTTGCGGAACTCGGCGAAGCGGGCGGAGATGCGGCGGACCTCGCGCTGGTTCGCATCGAAGGCGTGCACGACGACCTCGAAGGCCTGACCGGTGCTGAGGCCGAGGTTGGAGATCAGCCAGAGCCGGCGGGCCTTGGAGTTCTCGAAGGAGACCGACGAGGCCTGACCGCGGGGGATGGCGTTACCGCCCTTGGCCTTGAGCGCGGCGAACTGGGCTTCCTCCTGCAGGGCGTTCATGGTCTCCAACGCGTCGGGCACGAGCACGGCGTTAAGGAGCGCCAGCAGGCCGGCGAGCAAGCCGCCCACGGCCCAGAGCGGGGCGGTCAGGCGGCCCATGCCGATGCCGGCGGCGCGGGCGGCGGCGATCTCCTGGTTCCGGTTCATGGTCGCCAGGACGAAGATGACCGAGATCAGGAGGGAGATCGGAATGAGCAGGGAGAGGTTCCGGACCAGCCCGAGCAGGAGATAGGAGACGATCGTACCCCAGCCGGCATCGAGGGCCAGGAACTCGGGAATCCGGTTATATCCGTCCGAAAGCAGCATCAGGCCCACGAAACTCAGCAAGGCCAAGGCGAAGACCTTGGCCCATTCGGCGAGGATGTAGCGGTCGAGCAGACGCACGGGTCAGAATGACACCCGCCTCGGCCTTGCCAGCAACCCCAAACCAAGTCGACGACCCTGATTCGGAGCTACGGATTGCAACCTGCCGCGGGGAGGGCTGTCTGTATGCTAACCCCCGCCGACGGTTGGTCGTATTCTACAACCTGCCCATCGGCCCCGACCATTCCTCGGTCGGGCTTCACCTGTTAAAATCTCCCCATGCCCCGGATCAGCCCCCTCCTCGCCGCGCTCCTCGCCGCCCTGCCCGCCTTCGGCGCGAAGGTGGACTACAACGAAGACGTCCGCCCGATCCTCTCCGAGAACTGTTTCTACTGCCACGGACCCGACGGCAACAAGCGCAAGGCCAAGCTGCGCCTCGACGTCCGCGCCGACGCCCTCGCGCACAAAGCCTTCGTCCCGGGCGACGCCGAAGCGAGCGACCTCATCCAACGCCTCTCCTCCACCGACTCCGACGAGGTGATGCCGCCGCCGGACTCCCATCGCACGATCACGCCCGCGCAGAAGGAGATCCTGAAGCGCTGGATCGCCGAAGGCGCGGAGTACAAGGAGCACTGGGCGTACGTGACGCCGGTCCGCCCCGCCCTGCCCGCCAACGGCGAGAAACACCCCGTCGACGCCTTCGTGGCCGAGAAGCTCGCCCAGGCCGGCCTCACCCATTCGCCCGAAGCCCCCAAGGCCACGTTGCTCCGCCGCGTCGCGCTCGATCTCACCGGCCTGCCGCCCACGCCGGAAGAGACCGCCGCCTTCCTCGCGGACCAGAGCCCCGACGCCTATGAGAAGCAGGTCGACCGCCTGATGGCCTCGCCGCATTACGGCGAACGCATGGCGCTGCCCTGGCTCGACGCCTCGCGCTACGCGGACAGCAATGGCTTCCAGCAGGACGGCGACACCTTCCAGTGGGTCTGGCGGGACTGGCTGGTCAGGAACCTCAACGCCGACAAGCCGTTCGACCAGCTCAGCACCGAGATGCTCGCGGGCGACCTGCTCCCGAACGCGACGCTCGACCAGAAGATCGCCACGGCCTTCAACCGTAACCACATCCTGAACGGCGAAGGCGGCAACATCGCCGAAGAACAGCGCTTCGTCAGCCTCTTCGACCGCGTCGAGAGCACCACGACCACCTGGCTCGGCCTGACGGTCGCGTGCGCGCAGTGCCACGACCACAAATACGATCCTATCACGCAGAAGGACTACTACCAATGGCTCGACGCCTTCAACCGCGTGAAGGAACGCGGCACCCCCAGCGGCGGACCGACGCAGAACGGCGGACGCAGCCGCTTCCGCCTCGACACCACGGTCGTCGAAACCCCCTCGCCCGAACAGTCGGCCGAACTCGCCCGCCTGCAGGCCGATTTCGACAAGCTGAACAAAGATTTCGGCGCGCACCAGACCAAGGCGTTCGAAGCCTGGCTCGTCAAGCCGACCAAGGACAAGGGCATGCTGCCCAAGGAACTCGAGGCCCTCCTGGCGCCCGACAAGAAGCGCACGGCGGCGGACACCAGGAAGCTCCGCGAACACTACAACAAGAACGTCTTCCCCGAAGACCGGAAGAAGATCGCCGCGATGAAGGGGATCGACCGCGCCAAGATGCTCCTCGACGGCTACCGCGGCGACATCCTGCCGCGCGTGATGGTGATGTCCGACGACCAACCGCGGGAGACGAACATCCTCGATCGCGGCGCGTATCTCTCCAAGAAGGAGAAGGTCACCTTCGATGCGCCGGGCTTCCTGCCTCCGCTGCCTAAGGATGCCCCGAAGAACCGCCTCGGCATGGCCCAGTGGCTCTTCCGCCCCGAGCACCCGCTCACCGCCCGCGTGCAGGTGAACCGCCAGTGGCAACACTTCTTCGGCTACGGCATCGTGCGCACCTCCGAGGACCTCGGCGTGCAGAGCGACCGCCCCACGCACCAGGAACTGCTCGACTGGCTCTCCGTCGAGTTCCGCGAATCCGGCTGGAAGACCAAGGCCCTCCAGAAGCTCATCCTCACCAGCAAGACCTACCGCCAGTCCAGCGTCGTCACCAAAGCCCACCTGCAGAAGGACCCCGAGAATAAACTCCTCGCCCGCGCGCCTCGCCTGCGCGTGCCATCGCTGGTGCTGCGCGACGTCGCCCTCAGTTCCAGCGGCCTGCTCAACGCCAAGGTCGGCGGCGTGCCGGTCTACCCTTACCTGCCCGACAGCCCTTGGGAGAGCCTCGCGATCACCAAGGAGCGAGATTTCACCTATCCTAAGTCCAAGGGCGAAGACCTCTACCGCCGCTCGCTCTACACCTTCTGGCGCCGCACCATCGCGCCGGTGAACATGTTCGACATCTCCGCGCGCCAGACGTGCCGCGTGCGCACGGCGATCACCTCTTCGCCCCTGCACGCGCTCACGATGCTCAACGACCAGACCTGGGTCGAAGCCGCGCGCGTCCTCGCCCAGCGCGTGACCAAGGAGCAGCCGACCGACGAGGCCCGCCTCGCCCGCGCCTTCGCCCTCGTGCTCGGCCGCGCGCCCGCCGGCCAGGAGCCCGCCCTCCTCGCCAAGATGCTCGCGAACCAGCGCGCGGTCTACGCCGCCGACGCCAAGGCCGCGGATGCCCTCCTCGCGATCGGCGAAAGCAAGCGCGACGCGACCATCCCTGCGGCCGAACACGCCGCGCTCACCGCCACCTGCCTCGCCCTCTACAACCTCGACGCCGCCGTCACCCGCGACTGAACCCCATGGAATTCGAACTCTCTCCCTCCGAGTGGCGCGAGCGCCTGACGCGCCGCAGCTTCCTCAGCGCCGGCGTCCAAGGCATCGGCTCGGTCGCCCTCGCCTCGCTCCTCGCCCGCGACCTCAAGGCCGCGCCGAATCCGATCGGCGCCCTGCCCGGCCTCCCGCACTTCGCCCCCAAGGCCAAGCGCATGATCTGCCTCTGGCAGGGCGGCGGCCCCTCGCACGTCGACCTCTTCGACCCTAAGCCGACCCTCCTCAAGACCGCCGGCCAGGAAATCCCCGCCAGCGTCCGCGGCGACACCCGCCTCTCCACGATGTCGAGCGGCTACGCGAAGTATATCGCGACGCCGGCCATCAAGCCTTTCAAGAAATGGGGGGCGAGCGGCATCGAACTGAGCGAGATGCTGCCGCACCTCGGCTCGATCGCCGACGAGATCTGCGTCGTCCGTTCGATGAACACCGAGGCCGTGAACCATGCGCCCGGCGTGACGTTCTTCATGACCGGCTCGCAGATTCCCGGCCGCCCTTCGATGGGCGCCTGGCTCTCCTACGGCCTCGGCACGATGAACGAGGACCTGCCGGCCTACGTCGTGATGACCTCTTCCGACGCCGCCAAGACCTGCGGCCAGCTGTTCTTCGAGCACTACTGGTCCAACGGCTTCCTGCCCGGCAAGCACCAGGGCGTGCGTTTCCGCGGCGTCGGCGACCCGGTGCCGTACGTCAACAATCCCGCCGGCGTCACCCGCGACGCGCGCCGCACGATGCTCGACGACATGCAGGCGCTCAACCGCGCCCACTTCGGCGAGGTCGGCGATCCCGAGATCGACACGCGCATCTCGCAATACGAGATGGCCTTCCGCATGCAGGCTTCGGTGCCCGACCTGCTCGACTTCAAGAACGAGCCGAAGTCGGTCCTCGAGATGTACGGCCCCGACGTCCTCAAGCCCGGCACGTTCGCCAACAACTGCCTGATCGCCCGCCGCCTCGCCGAACGCGGCGTGCGCTTCACCCAGCTGATGCATTCCGGTTGGGACCAGCACGGCAACCTTTTCTCCGGCCAGCTCGCCCAGCAGTGCCTCGACACCGACCAGCCGAGCGCGGCCCTGGTGAAGGACCTCAAGCAACGCGGCCTGCTCGACGACACGCTGGTCTGCTTCGGCGGCGAGTTCGGCCGCACGCCTTTCGCCCAGACCAGCAAGGAGGGCAAGCCCCAGGGCCGCGATCACTTCGGTCGCGCCTATTCTTGGTGGCTCGCCGGCGGCGGCATCAAGCCCGGCCATGTCCATGGCGCGACCGACGACTTCGGCTGGAACGTCATCAAGGACCGGGTTCACGTCCACGACATGCAGGCCACCCTGATGCACCTCTTCGGGATCAACCACGAGGGGCTGCTGTTCCGCTACCAGGGCCGCCAGTTCCGCCTGACCGACGTCGAAGGGCATGTGGCGAAGGGCATGCTGAAGCACGCCTGAGGGGCGAAACCGGCGGCGAAAGGGGCAAAGTCGGCATTTTGACCGCTTTTCCCCTTGCTCCCGCCCCCTCGACCCCTTTTCTCCAAACTTCCACCCACCTTACGGCCATGACCCAGCACAACAGTTTCAAGTCCAGC
>JBILXR010000169.1:0-4264 GCA_044378215.1 Opitutales bacterium | reverse complement strand
GCGAGAAGGACGAGGAGGCTTGGGCGGGATGGGAGGAACATGACGCGGGGGAGATGGTCGGCCGCGGCGGACAAAACAATCCGTCTGGTCTGAGGACTTCATCATGAGGCCATGCCTAGGGCCGCCCCCGGGCCGCCTATATGTCCGCGAACCATCGAATAAAGGCGGGGGAAAGCGGCGGGGTCGGTTGACCCGGCAACCTCGGGGCTTACATATTATTGATATGCGTAAACCCCGACGCAGTCACCTCCTCGCCGCCCTCTGCCTGGCCGCCGGGCCGCTGTGCGCCCAGATCGGGGACAAGGCCGACAAGGCCGGGGTACAGCAGGTGCCGATCGTCCCGGTGCACCTCATCCCACCTTCGCCGCCGCTGACGGCTGAGGAGGCGCTCCGCAGCTTCAAGGTCGCCCCGGGCTACCGCATCGAACTCGTCGCCGAGGCTCCGCTCGTCCGCCACCCGACGGTCCTGCAGTTCGCCCCCGACGGCCGCCTCTGGGTCGTGGAGATGACGGGCTACATGGAAGACTTCGACGGCACGACGGAAGCCCAGGCCAAGGGTTCGGTGGTGGTGCTCAGCGACACCGACGGCGACGGGCGCATGGATAAGCGCACGGTCTTCCTCGATAATATCATCCTGCCGCGCGCGCTGGTGCTTCATCGCGACGGCGCTCTCGTCGGCGCCCCGCCTCACCTGTGGTTCTGTCGCGACACCGACGGCGACGGCAAGGCCGATGTCCAGACCGAGGTCGCGACCGACTTCGGCGTGCGCGTCGATCCCGCGCGTCCGCAGCTCGCCAACCCCGAACGCGCCCCGAACGCGCTCCTCTGGGGTCATGATGGCTGGCTCTACGCCGGCGCCTACGCGGCCCGCTTCAAGTTCACCGACGGCAAGTGGGTCCGCGAGAACAGCACCTTCCGCGGCCAGTGGGGCCTCGCCCAGGACGATTACGGCCGGCTGTATTCCAACAACAACAGCGACCTCCTGCGCGTCGACGTGGTCAATTCGAGCTACCTCCTCCGCAATCCGTATCTGGGCCGCAATACCGGCCTCAACACCAAGGCCGCCGTCGCCCAGACCGTCTGGCCCGCCCGCGTGAACCCCGGCATCAATCGCGGCTACCGTCCGGAGATGCTCCGCGACTTCAAGCTCAAGGAATGCACCGCCGCCTGCGGGCCGTGGGTGTACCGATCCGATCTCTTCCCCGCCGACGCCTATGGCAATGCGTTCATCTGCGAGCCGGCCGGCAATCTCGTGAAGCGCCTGGTACTCAATCCCGACAAGGGCCTCGTGAAGGGTACGGCTTTCTACGACCAGCAGGAGTTCGTGGCCTCGACCGACGAGCGCTTCCGTCCGGTAAACGCGCTCACCGGACCCGAGGGCGCTTTGTACCTGGTGGACATGCATCACGGCGTGATCCAGCACCGCATCTCGCTCACCTCATATCTGCGTAAACAGGGCGAAGACCGAGGCCTCATCTCCCCGCTGCACCTAGGCCGGCTCTGGCGGGTCGTCCCGGAAGGACATAAGTCCACGGCGCTGAAGGGGCTCGCTGGTCTCAAGCCGGCCGACCTCATCGCCGAGCTCGGTAGCGGTAACGAATGGCGTCGCGAGACCGCCCAGCGCCTGCTCGTCGAAAGCGGCGACAAGTCCCTCGCCGTTGCGCTGACTAAGTTCGGCCAGACGACCCCTTTACCGATGGGACGCGTGCATGCCCTCTGGACCCAGCACGGCCTCGGCGTCGCCGACTGGGCGCTCGTCTCCGCTGGCCTTGCTGACGCCGACCCGCGCGTGCGCGCCGCCGCCTTGCGGGTCTCGGAAGATCTCGTCGCCGGTCCGGCCCGCGCCGAGGTCATCGCCCGTTGGACCGAAATGGCCGCTAGCGAAGCCGTACCGGAAGTCCAGGTGCAGCTCGCCCTGACCCTAGGTGAGGCCAAGGACCTGACCATCGACCTCGCCGCCGCCGCGCTCGCCCAGCGCGGCGCGGACCACATCGCCATCCAGGACGCCTTCCTCAGCGGGCTCGCCGGACGGGAGCTCGAAGTCTTCGCCGCGGTGCTCAAGCAGCCCGCGGCCTACTCGAAGACCCTGCCGGCGGCGCTCCTCCGCTGCGTCTTCGCCGAGCGCAAGCCCGCGCGCGTGGCCCAGGCCCTCGCCGTCATCGGCGGCCTCCCGCTGCGCTCCCAGCAGGTCACGCTGCTTGGCTCGCTCGCCACGCATCCGACCGTGACGGCCAAGCGTCCGATCAAGCTCGAAGCCGAGCCCGCCGCGCTCGCCAAGTTTGCGAAGAGCAAAGACGCGGCGATGATCAAGGCCCTCGCCTGGTTCAAGAGCACCGTCATCTGGCCGGGCAAGGCCGGCGTCGTGGTGTCGACCACCAAGGCCCTCACCAACGAAGAGCAGGCGCTCTTCGACAACGGACGCCAGACTTTCGCCGGCCTCTGCGCCGCCTGCCATCAGCCGACCGGCAAGGGGCTCGAAGGCCTGGCGCCACCGCTGGCCGAATCCGAGTGGGTGCTCGGTGAGCCGGAACGCATCGTGAAGGTCGTCATGCATGGCCTGCGCGGCCCCATCAAGGTCAAGGGCATGACTTATAGCTACGACATGCCCGCCGCCGGTTTCCTCAGCGACGAACAGATCGCCGGCGTGCTGACCTATATCCGCCGCGAATGGGACCACGAGGCCGCGCCCGTGCCCGTCGACCTCGTGAAGAAGATCCGCGAGGAGCACAAGGGCCGGACCGATGCGTGGACGGAGCCGGAGTTGGGGAAGAAGTAGAGGCGGACAATAGGGCCAGGGCTGGGGCTAGGGCTAGATGCGAAAGCGGCCCAGAGGCTCAGAGGCTCGGTGGACCAGAAAGATGCGTCGTTAGTTGACCAGTTGGCCGGTTGACACGTTGGCAAGGGAGGCACGAAAGAGACCCAGACAGATGCCTGAATCGATGACAGATGACTGCGTCGATGACGGAATGGATCCCCAGCCAACTATCCGGTTTCCGGTCTCCTTTGGATTCCAGCCGCTTACCGCCAACCGCTAACCGCTAACCGCCGATACCTACTCTTCAGATTTCCTCACTCCGCGAACCCGTGGTCCTTGAGCATCCGGGCCACGGACTGCGGCAGGGCGGGGCGGAGGGCGGTCGGGACGGCCTTCTGGGCTTCGACGGTGCAATGCAGGTAGCCGAGTTTACGCTCGGCGCCGGCGTCGCGGCCCGCGGCCTCGAGCCAGCGCTGCAGCACCGCGGCGGCGCGCGCCCATTCAGGCCAGTCGCTGTCGGCGCCATCGGCGGCCTCGACGAGCGCGCACAGGGCGCAGCCGGCGAGGAAGCGTTCGACCGCGGCGGCGTCTTCCGCGCCGACGGCCGCGACGAGCTTCTCGCGTTCGCGCGCTTCCATCGTCAGGTCTTGTAGCCGAGCACCGGGCGCAGCCAGCGTTCGGTCTGCTCGATCGTCCAGCCCTTGCGGGCGGCGTAATCTTCGACCTGGTCGCGGCCGACATTGTCGACGTCGAAGTAGATCGACTGCGGGTTACCGAAGTAGAGGCCGGACACCGAGGCGGCCGGGTTCATGGCGAAGGTCTCCGTCAGCGTGCAGCCGAGGCGGTTCGCGTTGAGCAGGCGCCAGAGCTCGGCCTTCTCGGTGTGCTCCGGGCAGGCCGGGTAACCGGCGGCCGGGCGACGGCCCGCGTATTTCTCGTCGACGAGTTCTTCGACCGTGAGGGCTTCGTCCGGAGCGTAGCCCCAGAGCTCCTTGCGGACCTCGCGGTGCAGCCACTCGGCGCAGCCTTCCGCGAGACGGTCGGCGAGGGCCTGGATCATGATCTGGCGGTAGGGGTCCGTCTGCTTGAAGGAAGCCGCGTAGTCTTCGATCTCCTGGCCGGCGGTCACGGCGAAGGCGCCGAGATGATCACCCTTCTCGGCCGACACCAGGTCGGCCAAGGAGCGACAGGTGGTGACCTTCGGGCGCTGGCGCTGGTCGCGCAGGAAGTGGAAGCGGCCGAGCTGCTTCGTCTGGGCTTCGTCGGCGAAGACCTCGACGTCATCGCCCACGCGACGGGCGGCCCAGAGGCCGGCGACGCCGCGGAGATGCACGCGCTGGTTCCGGACGATGTCATCGAGCTCGACGCGGGCGGCGTCGAAAGTCTTGCGGGCTTCGCTGCCATACTTGCCGGACTTGAAGATGTTCGGGAAGGAACCCTTCAGCGACCAGGTCACGAAGAACGGCGTCCAGTCGATGATCTCGGCCACCGCGGCGGGGTCGATGCGTT
>JBILXR010000168.1:0-4278 GCA_044378215.1 Opitutales bacterium | reverse complement strand
AGCTCTTTGCGGAGGAGCGCCAAGGCGTCGTAGACATACTGCAAGCGATCGGCCGAGCCTTCGAGTTTCAGGGTGGCGACGTCGGCCGGGGAGCTCAGCGCGCGCTCCATGGCGATGCCGCCTTCGTCGCGGAAACGGTAGCCGACGCCCAGAGCTTCGGGGATGACGAGGATGTCCGAGAACAGGATCGCGGCGTCGAGCTGCGGGAAGCGGCGGAGCGGCTGGAGCGTGACCTCGACCGCGAGGTCGGGCGTACGGACCATCGTGACGAAGTCCGACTTGGCCTTGAGCGCGCGGTATTCCGGCAGGTAACGGCCGGCCTGACGCATGATCCAGACCGGCGCCCGGTCATGGGGCTGTCGGCGAAGGGCGGCGAGGAAGCGGTCGCGGGAGTTCATCAGGACCCTTTGAGCCAATCCTGAGGTTTCAGATAATGCGAGAGCAGACGTTCTTCCGGGCTGCCGGGGGCGGGCTGGTGGCCGTAGCGCCACTGCACGCGGGGCGGGAGGGACATCAGGATTGATTCAGTGCGTCCTCCGGACTGCAGGCCGAAGATGGTGCCGCGGTCGAAGACGAGGTTGAACTCGACGTAGCGTCCGCGGCGGACCTCCTGCCAGTCGCGCTCCCGCTGACCGTAAGGGGTGTCCTTACGGCGGCGGAGAATGTCGGCGTAGGCCGGACCGAAGGCGTCACCGACCTTCTGCATCATCGCGAAGGCGGGCTCGAAGCCGCCCTCGGTGAAATCGTCGAAGAACACGCCGCCGACCCCGCGCTGCTCCTGGCGGTGCTTGAGCAGGAAGTAGTCGTCGCACCAGGCCTTGAACTTCGGATGATGCGCGCCCGTGGCTTCGCGCGCGGCGCGATGCCAGGAGGCCGCGTCCTCATCGAAGCCGTAGTAAGGCGTCAGGTCGAAGCCGCCGCCGAACCACCAGACCGGATCCGGGCCGTCGGTACAGAAGAAGCGCACGTTCATGTGCGCCGTCGGGCAATAGGGATTGAGCGGATGCTGGACGACCGAGACGCCCATGGCGCGGAAGCCCTTGCCGGCGAGTTCCGGGCGGGCGAGCGTGGCGGAAGGAGGCAAGGCGTGGCCGCGCACATCCGAGAAAGCCACCCCGCCCTTCTCGATGACCAAGCCGCCGGCGATGACGCGCGTGCGACCGCCGCCGCCTTCGGCGCGCTGCCATTCGTCGGTGATGAACTTAGCCTGACCGTCCACGGCCTCGATGGTCGCGCACAGGCGATCCTGGAGGCCGGTCAGGTAGTTTCTGACGAGATCGGGATTCATCGTCGGCCAGCCAATCGAAGGAGAGCCCGCGGGTCAACGAAGCGCCGCGCCTCCCCGGGAGAATCCACGCCGGCTTATCCCCCTTATGCGGGCGGAACCTAGGTAGTCCTTGATGAGAACGGCAGAATCGGCACGGTCGAGGCCGGCCATGCATCCCGAATTCAAGATCTTCCTGCTTTTCGGCCTGGCCGGCCTCTTCGCCCTCGGGCTACCGTGGTTCGCCTGGCGCCGGGTCCGGAGCCTCGAAAAGAAGTATGGCCGCATCCTGCTCGTCCGCGGCGTCTCCGGCGCCCAGGCGGCCCGCATCATCCTCCTCCGCGGCGAAATCCCGCAGGTCGATGTCGACGAGAGCGCGGTGTCCGTGACAGATTTCTATTCGGCCTTCGAACCCGCGATCAAACTCTCGCCGGCGACCTACGAAGGGAAACGCCTCTTCGACGTGGCCCGGGCCGCGCGCCTCGCCGGTCACGCGCTCCAGCATCGCGACCGCAAACTCGGCGGACTGGCCTCGTGGGATTCGTTCATGATCCTCTGGGGCAACGCTTGGCCGATCCTCCTCGTCATGCTCGTCCTCGCGACCAAGGGCCGGTTCATCTGGGCCGCCATCGGCTTCGCTCTCCTCGCCATCATCCTCGCCGTCGGCCACCTACTGAAGCACACGCACGTGCAGGACGCCGCCCGCCGGGGACGCCGGGAACTCGAAGGCGCCAAGCTGCTCGACGGACATCCCGAGGAAGAGATCGAAGCCGCCTTCCTGGCCGCCCGGCTCGACCACATGGCCCTGCCCTACTCGAAAACGTGGCTTCGGCTGCTGTTTTCCTGAACAGGACCGCTTTTGGCGGCCTTGGCCGGGCCTAATGTCGGCCTCGATGGCTAATTCAGCCTTCCGACCCGGGTAAAGGATCGCAGTATTCACATCATGACAAGACCGCAGCCGCAGCGGTCACTTTCCCAGACCTAATCATGAAGCCCAGCCGCCTCCAGACCGCCCTGCTGATGCTCCCGACGTGGGCCCTCTCCCATGCCGTGCTGGTCTTCCGGGTGCTGCCGGAGAAAGACCCCTTCGGCGAAATCCATGACCCGACCTATCGGCTGATCCTGCTCGGCTTCGCGGCCGGTTTCGCGTTCGTCGCTTCGTTCGTCGCGGCCCGCCGGGCAGCCGTCCTCGGCTGGAGCCTTCCGCCCTTGATCGGATTCCTCATCCATGTGCCGTTCACCGGCGCCGGCGTCGCGCTCTGGCTCGCCGCGAGCGGCGACGAACAAGAACAAGCCTCCGCCTCCCCGACGGATGTCGCCGGACGGCTCGTGGCCCCCTTCGTCCTCGCCTCGTTCGCTTGCGCGGCCCTGACCTGGGGCTACGACCATCTGGAAAGCCTCGGAAAGATTCCCCTCGGACTGAAACAGACCGGAGGCTACTTCGGCTTGGCGATCTTCGCTGGCCTCCCCTTCGCGACCGGCGTGAGCAGCGGGGTGGTCCTCCGTCGGGCGGGCGGCACCTTCGGGCAGGCCTTTGGCGCAGCCATGACGCTCATCGGCACCTTGCTCCTCGTCCTCTGCGGCTGCGCGATGGAAGGCATCGTCTGTGTCGTGATGGCGGCGCCCTTCGGCGCCGGCCTCGCCTTCCTCGGCGCGACCGCGGGCTTCTTTCTCGCGCGTACCAAGGCCGGCGACGGCACCCTGCAGTCCGCCGCCTGGCTGAGCATCCTCGCGCTCGTAGCCCTCGAAGGATGGCAGCCGCCGGCGCCCCTGGAAGACAGCGCCACGACCGAGGTCGTGATCGACGCGCCCGCGACCCGCGTCTGGGCTGAGCTGCACGACATCCGCGACCTGCCGGCCGCCGACGATAACTTCCTGTTCCGGTTCGGCGTCGCCCATCCCATTGGCACGGTGACGGACGGACAAGGCGTCGGGGCCCCGCGCCTCTGCAAACTGAGCACCGGCGACATGCCGGAGATCGTGACCGTCTGGAAGCCCGGCCAGGAGCTACGCTTCAAGGTGCTCTCGACTCCGCCCTCCATGCGCGAACTCGGCTTCTTCGGCCAGACCGTCGACGCCGCCCACCTCCATAGCGCCTACGCGAGCCTCGAAGGCGGTTTCAAGCTCACCACCCTGCCCGATGGCCGCACCCGGCTCGTCGGCGAAAGTCGTTACGTCCTGAACATCGCCCCGGCCTCCTATTGGAACCTCTGGACCGGGCAGATCGTCCGCATGGTCCAACGCCGCGTACTGGAACACGTCAAAACACAGGCTGAAAACGGGCCGAAAGCCTGACCCCGGCAACTTCGCCTTATCTCCGGAGTTACATCTGGTAACCGATCCACATGAACAAGAACCCTCTCTACGCGATCCTCGGCCTGGCCGTGCTCGGCTATGGCGCCTACGCCGCCTATCAGTGGACGCAAGGCGACGAAGGCGCCGTGGTGAAGAGCACCGCCAAACGCACCAGCTCCCCGGTGTCCAAGCTCACGACCGAGACCGGCAAGCCTCGCGCCACCAAAGCCCTCAAGCTCAGCCGCAAGGACGACGTCGGCACCGAGGTCGAAGAGAAGGATCTCGTCAAGCAGTCCAAGCCCGTCGCCGAACTCGACGCGAAGTTCGCCACCTGGCGCGACGGCGGCCGCAAGGCCGTGGAGGAGATCTTCGGCAGCGACCACCAGAAGATCGGCGAAGCCTTCCGCGCGGCGATGAAGAACGACGAATTCCGTGCCAACTTCGGCCGCATGCGCGAACTGGAGAACCAGTACCGCTCGGCCAGCGACGACCAGAAGCAAGGCATCATGGACGAACTCTCGACGATCCGCACCCGCGGCCTCGAAATGCTAAAGCAAGCCGCCGGCAGCGCACCCCCCTCCAATCAGCCGACCGTCACGGTCACGGGAGGAGCCGTCACCGTCCCAGGAGTCGTCACTCCCGCCCCGACCGCCGCCCCCGCGGCGCCGGCGCCCGCCGCGCCAGTGACGTTCGAATAAGCCGGCCACCGCGCCGCGATG
>JBILXR010000167.1:0-4298 GCA_044378215.1 Opitutales bacterium | reverse complement strand
CGGCGAGGTGTTCCTGCTCCTTCGGCAGCTGTTCGCGCAGCACCGTGATCTTCTCGATCCCGCCCATGGCGTCGACGAACTGCCGGAAGTTGCCGACCATCCCTTGCACGACGGTGACCATCGCGACTAGCGAGGCGACTCCGAGGATGATGCCCGACATCGAAAGCAGCGAGCGGACCTTATTGGCCTGCAGCTCGCGGAGGCCGTTGACGACGGCCGGGCGGACGCGGTCGAAAAGCCTGGTCATCGGACGCGGTCCTCCTGGACGAGCCCGGCGCGCATCGAGATGACGCGGTGGGCCTTCTCGGCGACGGAAAGGTCGTGCGTGACGAGCACGACGGTGATGCCCTCCTTGATCAGGGAGCCGAGCAGGTCGAGCACGCGGTCGACGTTCCTGACGTCCAGGTTGCCGGTCGGCTCGTCGGCGAAGATGATCGACGGCGTGCCGACGATCGCGCGGGCCACGGCCACGCGCTGGCGTTCTCCGCCGGAGAGCTGGCCGGGCCGGTGATCGAGGCGATGGGACATCCCCACGCGCTCGAGCGCGGCGCGGGCGGCGGCGAGGTTGGCCTCGGGGTCCGAGTTGTCGCGGTAGAGGAGCGGCAGGGCGACGTTCTCGACGACCGTGAGGCGCGGCAGCAGGTTGAAGGCCTGGAACACGAAGCCGACCCGGTGGGAGCGGTACCAGGCGCGGCGGTCGGGGTCGAGCCGGGCGACTTCTTCTCCGTCGAAGACGATGCTACCTTCGCTCGGCGTGTCCATGAAGCCAAGGATGTGCATGAGCGTCGACTTGCCCGAACCGGAGGGGCCGAGGATGGCGACGAACTCGCCCTTCTGGAAATCCAAGTCGACGCCGTCGAGGGCGTGGACGTTCTCATCGCCCATGCGGTAGGTCTTGCGGAGGCCGCGGATGGTGATGAGCGGAGGCATCTCAGCGGGTCAGGGCAGGCCGGATCAGGCTGACCACCTCACCGAGCGCGACGCCTTCCTTGACCTGGGTCCAGCTGGCGTCGCTGAGGCCGAGCTTCACGTTGCGGGCCTCCCATTCGCCGTCGGCGGCGCGGACGTAGACGAGACGATCGGCGCCGTCGATGAAGACGGCGGAGACGGGGACGGCGACGCAACCCTTCACGCTGTCCACGGTGACGGTGACGTTGCCGCTGATGCCCGGCCGGACGCCGTCGCCCGCGGTGAAGGAGACCTGCGTCGGGAAGACGCGGAGGTCGGGCACCTTGAGGTCAGCGGTGCCGAACGGGGTCATGAACGTGATCTTACCCTGCTTGCGCAGCCCTGGGATGGAATCGAAGGTCACCACGGCGTCCTTGCCGAGGTCGACGCGGGTGGCCGCGAACTCGTTGAGGTTGACGTCGACGCGGAGCACCGAGGTGTCGGACACGGTCATCAGCGGCGTGCCGTTGTTGATGGACTGCGCGCCGATGACGATCTGGCCGACGAGCACGTTGCAGTCGGAGACCTGGCCGTCGTGCGGGGCGCGGATGATCGTGCGGCGGACCATCTCGACCGCGGTGTCGAGCTTGGCCTGGGCGATGTCGCGCTGGAGCTTGGCGACCTCGTACGCGGTGCGATGGTCGAGCACCTCGCGTTCGGAGACGAAGTTCTGCTTCACGAGGACCTCGACGCGGCGGAGATCGCGCTCGAGCCGCTCCAGGGTGAACGTCTGCAGCTGGACGGTGCGGCGGGCCTGCTCCTCGTCGGCATTGGCCAGGACCGGGTCGAGTTCGACCAGGATCTGGTCCTTCTTCACCATGTCGCCGGTCTCGACGTGCAGCTTGAGGATCGGGCCGCTGACCTGGGCACGGATGGAACTGAAGGTGACCGCGCGGACGAAGCCGGCGGCTTCCACCGTCTCACGGATGTCGCGCTTCTCCGCGCGGGCCTCGGAAGCGGAGGCGCCGGAGCGCACGGGCTTCTTAGCGGGCCAGAAGGCGAAGGCGAGGCCGCCGACGACGACCACGGCGAGGAGGAAAGGTTTGAGGAACTTCATGGGGTGGTGGTCAGAGGGGGCAGCGGATCCGCGGGGCCGAGGCCGGCGCCGACCTTCTGCTCGACGGCATCCATGGTGAAGCCATGGCGCGTCAGGATGGAGCCGTCGAGGCGGGCGACCTTGGCGGAGGCCGCGCGCGCGTCGAGATGCGACTGGACCCAGGCGAGCTGGGCCGCATCGAGCGAAGCCTGCGCCTGGAGCACGCGGGGGAGGTCCGACTGGCCGGCGGCGAAGCGGGCGCGTTCGCCTTCATAGGACTGGCGCTGGAGTTCGAGGGCCGACGTCGCGGCCTCGACGCGCGCGCGGGCGGCCTCGAGTTCGCGCCAGGTGGCGCGGGCGGAGAAGACGAGCGACTGACGGACGTCGGCGAGCCGGAGTTCGGCCTGCCGACGGGAACGGGAAGCGGCGCGGAGATTCGCCTCGGCCTCACGGAACCCGAGCGGGAAGGACAACCGGAGCTCCGCGAAGTTCGTCCAGCCGGCCTGTCGACGATAGTTGTCGAGGCCACCGGAGACGCCGCCGCCGACGGGACCCGCGTCGCCGTAACGGCCGGAGCCGACGGAGAGATTGAGGCTGGGCTGGTCGTTCTGCTCGGCCTGCGCCACGAGCGCGTCGGCCTGCACGATGTTCGCGCGCTGGATCTCGGTGGCGAAATCGAAGTCGGCGACGACGCGGATCCAGGGCGCGAAGGACGCGGCCGCGGGGACCGCGGTCGTGGGCAGCGGATCCACCGCGAGCGGCTGGTCGACGTCTTCCGCCGTACCTTGGCCGAGGAGACGGCGGAGGCTCATCTCGGCGTTGTCGAGCGCCTGCCGGGCGTTCAGCACGCCGACGCGCTGGGCGGCGACGTCCGCCTCGGCCTGCAGCTCATCGAGGATGGTCGCGTCACCGAGGGAGCGGCGGGCCCGGATCTGTTCGAGCAGGGAAGAGGCAGACTTCAGGCTGGTCTCACGGAAGGCGACGAGCGCGCGGGCGGACGCGAGCGTCCAGTAACCGACCTCCGCGTCGCGGATCAGGTCGAGCGCGGTGGCGCGCAAGGAGAGGCGGCTGCGGAGCGCGGCCTGACGCGCGGTGATGAGCGCGGTGAGGTTCACGGCCTGCCAGCCGCCGGCGAGCAGCGGCTGCGTGTAGGCGATGTTGGTGCCGACGCCGTAGGACGAGGCGAGGCCGACGGATCCGGAATCGGCCCAGGTGCGCGTGAGGCCGGTGCCGACCGAGAGCGTGCCGCCCCAGGTGTAACGCTGGCTCAGGCTCAGATTGGAATCATGGAGCCGGTCCGCCGGATTATCCGCCAGGATCTCGGCGGGCGTCCGGCTGCCGTTCAGTCGGTTGGTCCAGGCGAAGGTCGGGTCGAAGACCGAGAGCGAGACGTCGACGGCATCGAGGGCGCGCCAAGCATCGAGACGGGTCACGGCCAGACCGAGGTTATGCTCGAGGGTGCGGTCGACCGCCTGCTGCAAAGTCAGGCTTGGCGCGGAGGCAGGCACGGCCGATCCCACGGCGAGCAAAGTCGCCGAAGACAGGATGGCCATGGAGAGCGCAAGCCGCATCAAGTTAGGGGTAAGTACCCATCTAGGCAGAGTTTGTTCCCTCCGTAAAGCAAAGCGGCGCGCCTTTCGGCGCGCCGCGGTGGCAGGTCCGGAGACCTGGGCTTACTTGGCCTTGGAGATCTCGACGAGTTCGACCTCGAACTCGAGGACGGACTTGCCGGGGATCGGGCCCTGGCCCTGGTCGCCGTAGGCGATGGCGGAGGGGCAATAGAGGACGATCTTGCCACCGACGCCGATGAGCTGGAGGCCTTCGGTCCAAGCCGGAATGACGCCGCTGAGCGGGAACTCGCTCGGCTCATTGTTACGGGTCTTGGTCGAATCGAAGACCTTGCCGTCGACGAGCTTGCCTTCGTAGCGGCACTTCACGGTGGACTCCTTGGTCGGCTTCACGTCGGAACCCGCGGCGAGGATCTTATAGCGGAGACCCGAGGCGGTCTTCGTCACCGACTTATCGGCGTCGATCTTGGCGAGGAATTCGTCGTTCTGCTTGCCCCACTTGCCGGCCTTGGCGTTGACGCGTTCCTGGAACATGGCGTCGGCGCCTTCGCCGAGTTCGGCCGGGTTGAACTTCGGCTTGTCGCCGCGCATCGCCTGACGCACGCCGACGAGGAAGAGTTCGATCTCCTCGTCGGTGAGCTCGAGCTGCGAGTTCACTTGCGGCATGGGGGACTGGCTGGCGATGGAGAAGCCGAGCATGGTCCAGGCCTGTTTGACCTGTTCAGGGGTGAGGGTTTTCACTTTGG
>JBILXR010000166.1:0-4313 GCA_044378215.1 Opitutales bacterium | reverse complement strand
CCGACCTCGTCACCGTCGTCGACGTCTCCGCCGCCGCCGCCCTCGAGAACATCCTCGGGGCCGCCTCCGAGGCCGTCGCCCTCGACTCCGCCGAATTCCTGCCGGGCATCGTCGCCAAGATGGGCGAGCGCCAGCTCGGTCGCGCGGTCTTCCAGGTCGAAGCCCCGCCCGCCTCCCGCGCCGGCTCCGCCGCTCCCGGCTGGCTCCGTCCGGCCACCTCGGCCGTGCAGGCCAAGTCTCCCGAGCACGCCCGCCTCGTCGCCAACCTCTTCGACGGCTGCTACGTCTGCCCGTCCCTCGGTGATTTCATCGCCTGGTGGCGCGCCAATCCGGGTTTCGAATTCTTCCTCGTCGCGACCACCGACGGCGACCTCGTCGACCGCCGCGGACTCGTCTACGCCGGCAAGCCCCGCAAGGCCGCCGCCAACGCCGGTTCCGGCGTCTTCTCCCGCGAAAGCGAGATCCGCGCCGTCCGCGCCTCGCTCGAGTCGGAGAACGACCAGCTCACGACCCTCAACGAGAAGGCCCTCGGCATCCAGTCCGCGATGGACGCCAACGAACTCGACGTCTCTTCCGCCCGTGACGCCACGCAGTTCGCCGCGCAGGAACTTTCCGTCGCCCAGGCCGACGAGCGTTCCGCCCGCCAGACGCTCACCGCCGCCGATGATCGCATCCAGCGCGAAGAGCGCCAGCTCGCCGAACTCGACAACGCCAAGTCCGAAGCGCTCAAGCGCCGCGACCGCGCGCAGGAGACGCTGACGGCCAAGGACGCCCAGGTCGCCGAACTCCGCGCGACGATCGCTTCCGGCGAAGGTCAGCTCGAGTCCGCCCGCGCCGAGTCCGACGTGCGCCGCAACGCTTTGGGTGAAGCCCGTCTCGCCCATGCCGAGCAGCGTCAGCGTCTCGAACTCGTCGGCCGCGAGCTCGCCGACCTCGAGTCGCGCCGCGCCGAAGCCACCGCCCGTCTGAATTCGCGTCGCATCGAAGCGCAGCAGAACGAGAAGCTCATCGCCGAGCTCAAGGCCTTGGCCGCGACCGCGCGCGAGACCTCCGCCCGACTCGCCGTCGAGGTGGAAACAGCCACCGTGCAGCTCAACGAACAGCGCCACGCCCTCGCTGAGACCGACGCCGCCGTCGAATCGGAAGACCGCGTCCTCTCCGTTGACCGCGACCGTCTCCGCGTCGCCGACACCCGCCTCAAGGGCCTCGAAGTCTCGCTCGCCGAGCAGACTTCGCAGTCCGGCTTCATCGTCGAGAAGGTCCAGGCCGACCATCAGCTCGACGTCGCCGACGTCGACTGGCGCTTGCAGCTCTGGCTTTCCGACGGCGAACCCGAAGGCATCTCCAGCTTCGACGACCTCGAGGAGACCGACGAGGAAGGTTCCCGTCCGGCCCCGAAGGCCGTCGCCCGCCGCGGCGAACCGACCGCCGAGGACCTCGCCGCGATGGAATCCGCCGACTGGCCGCCCCTCGTGCGCGAGATCGCCGACCTGCGCGACCGCATGGCCGGCATGGGTTCCGTCAATCTCGTCGCGGTCGAGGAATACTCCTCCCTGCGTGACCGTCACGACTTCCTCACCAAGCAGAGCGATGACCTCTGGAAGGCGAAGGAAGAACTCACCAAGGCAATCGACGAACTCAACCAGACCTCGCTCAAGCTGTTCACCGATACTTTCGAGCAGGTCCGCAAGAACTTCAAGTTCACCTTCGAACGCCTCTTCGTCGGCGGCGCGGCCGACCTCACCATGGTCCAGGCCGAAGATCCGCTCGAGAGCGGCATCGAAATCGTCGCCCAGCCGCCCGGCACCAAGCTCCGTGGCATCACGCTGCTGTCCGGCGGCCAGAAGACCATGACCGCCGTGGCCCTGCTCTTCGCCATCTACATGGTGAAGCCCTCGCCCCTGTGCGTGCTCGACGAGCTCGACGCCCCGCTGGACGACGCCAACGTCAACCGCTTCACGGACATCATCCGCGAGTTCACCCGGTTCTCTCAGTTCGTGGTCATCACCCACAACAAGCGCACCGTCTCGGCCGCCGACGCCATCTTCGGGGCCACCATGCAGGAGAAGGGCGTCACTCGCCTCTTCTCCATGCGTTTCAACAAGGAGCGCGACGAGGCCGAGCCGACCCAGCCTGGGGGCGGTTTCACGATGGCCCGCTGAGGTCGCTTGCCTTGGGCGGGAGGTCGGCTAGAGTAGGGGAGTCATGTTCCGTCATCTCACCGCGCTTGTCCTCTTGCCGGCCATGGCTCTCGCCGGCGTCACCTTCGAGACTGATGCCCGTCCCGTCAATCGGGCGGCGCCTGGTTCCAGTTATGCCGATATGCTCGCCCGGATCACGCCCGCCGTCGTCAGCGTGCGCACCGCCGAAGTGATCCCGGCCTCGGTCCTCAAACGTTACAGCGGACGCATCGATCCGGACAAGGTCATGCAGGATGCGCAGACCGGCGAGACGCTCCTGCCCACCGGGCTGGGATCGGGCACGATCATCCATCCGGACGGCTACGTCATCACCAACCGCCACGTCGTGCTGCAGGAGAATCGTCGCAGCGTCGCCAAGACCGTCATCGTGCAGCTCGCCGACCGCCGTGAATTCCGGGCCAAGGTGCTCGGGGTCGACGCCGGCACGGACATCGCTGTGTTGAAGATCGAAGGCAAGGGCCTGCCTTACGCCCGGTTCGCCGACAGCGACAAAGCCCGCGTGGGCGATGTCGTCTTCGCCATCGGCAATCCGCTCGACGCCGGCCTCACGGTCACTTCGGGCATCGTCTCGGCCTTGGGCCGTTCCGGCAAGCTGGGGATGGGCATGGCCTTCGAGGATTTCATCCAGACCGACGCTGCGATCAATCCGGGCAATAGCGGCGGGCCTCTGATCGATTTCGAAGGCCGGCTGCTCGGCATGAACACCGCCATCAAGTCCGGGACCGGCCTGAGCGTCGGCCTCGGTTATTCCATTCCGTCGAACCTCATCACCGCCGTCGCGCTCGACCTCGCCAACCAGGGTCGCGTCGTCCGCGGGCTCATCGGCGTGCAAGGCGAGGACCTTTCCGTCGCCGAAGCCACGAAGCTTTCGCTCGGCCAGGCGGGTGCTGTCCGCCTCGTCCTCGTCTCCGATGAAATGCCGGCGGCCAAGGCCGGACTGAAGGTCGGCGACATCGTCGTGGGCCTGAACGGCAAGCCGGTCGAAAACTGGAATGAGATGCGTCTGGAGATATCGCGTCGTCGTCCGGGTGAAGTCCTCACCTTGAATTACATCCGCGAAGGCCGTGGCTCGCTCGCGCGTCTGACCGTCGCCGAGCGTCCGCTCGACCGCTGAGCATGGGGGCGCTTTCGACATTCCGGAACCTGGCCGGCGGACGTCTGCCGCCGCTGACGCGCACGGCCTTGCTCTGCGGCCTCAGTGTCTTCATCGCCGCATTGGTCTTTTTCAGTCCTGGGGCAGGGGGGCGGCCGGCGGCGCCTCCGTTGACCCAAGGCGTCCGGCTGGTCTCGCCCGGTGACGCCCGGACCGAAAGCGTCGTGCTCCTGGACAGCGCTGCGGTCTACCTGCCCTCGCCGGCGAAATCGTCCAAGGCCGGGCGGGGTGAGGTCGGCCAACCTGAGGACGCCCCCTTCGCCGCCTCGCCGCCCATCCTGCAGTTCGATCCGGCCAAGCCGCTGGGCAAGGACTCTATGCTACAGGTCCCCCGCCAGACCGCCCCGGCCGCGGCGCAGGCGATCCCCCTCGTGGCTCAGGAGCCCCTGACGACTTTCGGGTCGGCTGGCTTTCGCGACGTCAAACTCGCGCCCCGGACGGCTTTCTTCGAGGTTTTACCGCTTCAAGGGGGTAATAATTCGATGATTAGCGGGAAAATCGAACACTTTGATGTTAAAAAAGATAAGAATAACTCAATAAATGATAAAAACGCCCCACTCGGTGGCTATTTCGAGGTCATCTTGAGCGTGGACAGCCTGGGGCAAGCCCCCCTGGGGGCGGTTTTACGGTCTTCGGGGTCAAAGGCGCACGATGAGGCTGTCCAGCAGTGGGCCGCTTCGGTCGAATGGGGTAAGCGGCTGCCTCCCGGGGTTTACCGGCTGATCGTAGGCCCCTGAGGGGCCACCAAAAGGGTTGTAAAACCCTTGCAAAAAACCGCTTGACGGAGGGGGTTTCGATGGTCATTCAAACCCTTCCCTTCGCGTCTTCATGTACGTCGACGGTTCGCCCCTGTAGCTCAGTTGGCAGAGCGCGTCCTTGGTAAGGACGAGGTCGCTGGTTCAAATCCAGTCGGGGGCTCCATCACTTTCCACACACCAAACCTAACCACCTCCTCACCA
>JBILXR010000165.1:0-4331 GCA_044378215.1 Opitutales bacterium | reverse complement strand
CGAGGCGGTTGCGGGCGAAGGTGCCGAAGGAGAAGCTCGAGACGAAGCCGCCTTCGCTGGACTGGGACCAGAATTCCGGGAGGGCCTGACGGTGGAATTAAATTTAAGGCTTACCTCACCTCAAGTTCTGGCTGTGCGAGCGACGTGCACAGAAACAATAAAGTCTGGCGTCATCCGACGTCCCTAGCACAGTGATTCTACGACGATGTCTAGCCCGCTGCCGCCCATCCTCATCCCGGTCTATCGTCCAGATCTTTCCGGAAATGAGAAGGCCTACGTCAATCAGTGCCTCGATTCGACCTGGATATCTTCCCGTGGCGAGTTCATCGATCGCTTTCAGCGCACGTTCGCCCAGCGAATCGGCTCGGCCAACGCCATCGCTGTCTGCAATGGTACCGTCGCGATTCACCTCCCCCTCGTCGCCTTAGGCATCGGGCCGGGCGACGAGGTCATTGTGCCCAGCCTCACCTACGTCGCCGCCGTGAACGCCATCCGCTACGTCGGCGCCACCCCGGTCTTCGCCGATTCAGACCTGCGTACCTGGCAGATCGACCCTGTCGACGTCGAAGCGCGCATCACGCCACGCACCAAGGCCATCCTCGCCGTGCACCTCTACGGCCAGGCCTGCGACATGCCTACGCTCTGCGCCTTGGCGCGCAGCAAAGGACTGCTGGTCATCGAAGACTGCGCCGAAGCCTTCGGCACAAAAATCGGCGATCAGCACGTGGGCACGTTCGGCGACGCCGCCAGTTTCAGTTTCTTCGGCAACAAGACGATCACCACCGGCGAAGGCGGCATGGTCGTCCTGCGCGACCCGGCGACCCACCGCCTAGCCCTCAAGCTGCGCGGCCAGGGCCTCGCCGATACACGCGAATACTGGCATGACGTCGTCGGTTACAACTACCGCATGACGAATATCTGCGCCGCCATCGGACTCGCCCAACTCGAGCGAGCTGACGAGTTCCTCGCCCGTAAGCGGGCTATCGCGATGCGCCTCGCCGAGCTGCTGGCCGGCCTGCCGCTCGAGGTCCACGGAGAGACCGCGGGTACAATCCATTCTTACTGGATGATCTCCGTCGCAACCAAGGTCGCCGTAGACCGCGACCCACTGCGTCATGCCCTCCGCTTGGCTGGCATCGAGACGCGTCCGCTCTTCCACCCTGTGCACTCCATGCCGATGTACGCAGCCGGCCAGACCGGACTGGACCGTGCTATTGACCTCAGTGCGCGGGGAGTCAATCTGCCGAGCTGGCCCGGAATGTCGAACGAGGAGGTATGCGCCATCGCGGAAACCATCCGCGCGTATTTCAGCCGGTGAAAGAGCCTGCCATCCAAATCGCCGGAGGCGTCGTGCGCTTCGAACCTCTTTTGGCGCGGCATGAGGCGGAACTCGCCAAGTTGTTCGCCTTGATCACGGCCGACCCTAAGGCGCATTACTTCCATCCGCATCCGTTCGACGCGGCGGAAGCGGCCCGGCGCGCGGCTTACCAAGGGAAAGACTATTATTGCGTCGGTTATGTCGACGGCGTACCTGCGGCCTATGGGATGCTACGTGGCTGGGACGAAGGCTATGCCGAACCGAGCCTAGGTCTGGCGGTCGCGCCCATCTTTCGGGGGCGCGGCCTCGGCCGTGCGCTGAGCGCGCACCTCCACACCGTCGCCCGCGAACGCGGCGCGACCAGCGTCTGCCTCAATGTCTGCACGGCCAACGTTGGCGCACGCGCCCTCTACGCGAAGCTGGGCTACACATTTGAGGCGGCCAAGCCAGGCGAGGAGCTGGGTCGCCTCCGCCTCGCCTGGCCCACGCGCATCGGTATCATCACGCAAGGCTTAGTGGAATGGACAGGAGGCGTCGACTTTGTCTTCGCTGTTCTCCGCGCGCTGCTAGCGGCGCCCTCGGCCGCGGACGCCGAATTCCACGTCCTCGTCCCTTCGCTCCCACCCCGGCTTTGGTCGAAGGCCTTCCTTAAGACGATCGAGCAGCGCGCTAAGAGCCTCTTCCGCCGCGACGGGCAGCTCCGGAAACGGCAGGAAATTAGGGCCGAGCTAGTCCGCCGACTCGAAGAGCTCGGCCCGCGGGTATGCGTCCACGCCATCCGCAACGACGACGCCGCGCACCGCGAAGCGGCCAACCGTCTTGGCCTGACGGCACTTGTCCCGGCCATGCGTCACCTGGATCTCGGACCCAGCTGCGGGATTGTCGGGTACGTCTACGATTTCCAGCACGTCCATCTCCCGCATCTTTTTTCCGCCAAGGCCCGCGCCCGCCGCGACCGAATGTTTTCTGAATTGATGGCTACGTCGCGGGCCGTGATCGTAAACGCCCGCTGCATCGCGGACGAACTACGCGCCCGCCATCCGGACTCAAGGGCCAAGGTGTACGCCCTACCCTTCGCGCCCTCGCCACCACCGGATTGGCTGATCGACCGACCCGAGCTTGCGGCGGCTTATCGCCCGCCCGGACGCTACTTCATCATCAGCAACCAATTCTGGATCCACAAGAACCACCGAACGGCTTTCAAGGCGTTCGCCCGCTTGCGCCGGACGAACCCGGACGTAGTGTTACTCTGTACAGGCGACACCACGGATAGCCGTGACCCGGCCTACTTCCCGTCGATTCAGGCGGAACTCGCGGCAGCGGGGCTCTCGGACACCGTGCGTATACTCGGGCTGATCCCGAAGGGCGCCCAGATCGAACTGCTCAAGGGAGCGGTCGCGCTCATCCAGCCAACGCTCTACGAAGGAGGACCGGGCGGTGGCGCCGCCTTCGATGCCATTGCGCTCGATGTGCCAGTGCTCGCTTCTGATATTCCTGTCAATCGTGAGATTGATTGCGGCGACGTCTGCTTCTTTCCCCCGACGGATGACATGGCTCTCTCGCAGCTAATGACTGAAGCCCTCGGGAAGACAACCGCCCGTCGCCCGCATGAAGCCTTGATCTCCGCAGGGCATACAAAGATTGCCGCCGCCGGCGAAACAATTTGGTCGGCCCTGCAATCCTCGAGGACGATTGCCAAGAGTCTTGGTGTTTTGGTTACTAATACCTTAAGCCTGTATATTTCTCTAATGTATTAAGATGATGCGCCGCATGCTTTCGGTCGTTCTGCCTACGTTTAACTGCGCCTCTTTGCTGGGAAGGCATCTGGTAGCCATGGAAAGCTGGGCCGACTTGGCGGACGAAATCGTCGTCGTGGACAGCCGTTCGACCGACGGGACGCTCGAACTTATCCGCGAGCGACTGCGACACCCTAACCTGCGTATCATCGTCCGCGATCGCGGACTCTACGAATCCTGGAACGAAGGCATCGCCGCGACGAGCGGCGACTGGGTCTACGTCAGCACCGCCGGCGACACCATCGAGCGGGATCAGCTACTCCATCTCCTTGACCTCGGCGAGCGGACCGAGGCCGATGTCGTCATCAGCCCGCCCCGCTTCGTCGACGTGGACGGAGGCCCGCACGCCGATCTTGGGTGGCCGCCGCAGAAGATCATTTCCAAATACGGAGACGGCGGGCCGTTTGTCTTGAGCAAGGTGGCGGCGGCCTGCCTGGCGTTCATTCACTGCCCGAGCTGTCTTCTCGGGAGTTCGGCCTCCAACTTGTACCGGGGCGACGCCTTGCGGGCTCGTCCGTTCCCGGCTGATTACCGGGGGGCCGGAGACACCGTCTGGCTGATGCGCCATGCGACTTCGCTGCGCCTATGCCTGACCCCGCGAAGCGGATCGGTCTTCTGCGTCCATCCTAAGGAAGCAAAGATCTCCCCGCAGGAGGCCGAAGCATACATGCTTAAGTTCATCGAAGAGAAGGTGGCCTTGGCCGGCCGGCTCTGCGAAGCCGAACCAGGCCCGCAGTGGACAGGCCTGGCGGTGGAAGCCGCGCTCTATGCCAAGGCCAAGGGCCTGCACCACCGCCGCCGCAACTCCTGGAGGAGGATGAGGTCGTCGCCCTTGGAACTTCTGGCGTGGCTGAGACTGACGATGATCTACGGCTGGTATCGGGCGAGGCTGGGTCAGCAACGAAATCGCCTCGCTACGCGGCTCCTGCCCCGGAGCCTCGCCGAACGCTCGTACTTCCGGAGCGTCTCCTGAGCGGATTCTGGTCTTCATCCGCATCGATGAAGGAAACCTCTCTCAGCTTCAGCCCGGCCCCGCCGGCGATCAGGCATAAGCATTCGAAAGGAATTCGGGGCGGTCCGCGCGGATGAAGATCAGGTCCATCTGCCAGAGCGCATTATCCGCGGGACGGTACATCACGTCGAAAAGATCGACGCAACGGAACCCCCGGGCCTCCAGACGAGCGCACAGTTCGGCGAAGCGCACGGCCGACGAGGCG
>JBILXR010000175.1:0-3973 GCA_044378215.1 Opitutales bacterium | reverse complement strand
TGCGGGATAGGATGGTTGGCAGGGGCGTGCGGCCCGCGCACCCATGGATGACCGGTGCATTATTTGCGGCCTCTCATTTTCGTAAGTTAGTACGACTAAACCTCCGATGCCTTCTTGGGGCCGGTCACTCCGTGCGTAACCGGTCGGTCTCGCGGACGCGGAACTGCGTCGGCGTGAAGCCCGTGTGCTTCTTGAAGTCCTTGCTGAAGAAGTAGCGGTCGGAATAGCCTACCTGCTCGGCGATCTCCTTGATGTCATCAGCCGTATCGGCCAACCGCCGCTTGGCCTGGCTGATGCGCTCGCGACGCAGCCAGTCGATCGGACTGGTCCCGAAGGAGGATTTGAACACGCGGGAGAAATGAGTCGGACTCAGGCCGGCCAAGCGGGCGAGCGAAGGCACCGTGTGCTTCTCGAAGTAGAAGAGCTTCATCTGTTCGACGCAGCGGGCGAGGGCCGGGGGCACTTTCGGGGTGAGTTCACCGAGACGTTGACGGGCGCAATAAGCCTGCGCCACGAGCGCGGCCACCTGGGCATGGATGAGCGCCGGCGCCTCCGGAGAGTCGGCCGGGATGAGCAGGAAAAGCTCCTTGAACACCGGCGTCGCCGCACGGAGGTCCATGCCGCCGATAACCGGAGCCTCGCGGACGCCGAGCAGGTCGGACAACTGCGCCAGACGCGGACCCTCGGCACGGATCCAGTAGACCTCCCAGGGATCGTCTTGGACCGCGCCGTGCTCGTGCGGATGGTGGCAGTTGATCCAGACCAGGTCGCCGCGGCGGACCTGATGCGTCCGACCCGCGATGCGGGTCCAGCCCTTGCCGCGCAGGCAGAGGATGAGCTCATGTCCCGGGAAGTGGTCGCGCTTGATGTGATGCTCCGTGCCGGCGAGCAGATGGCCCGCGCGGGGGACGGTATAGAACACCTCCTGGTGGGAAGGATTGGGGGTCGCGTAGAGCGAAATCGGGAAGCGGTTGGCGACGGGGGGCTGAGCCATGGTAGGATAATACAACCCGCCGGTCGGGGCTTGCCATTTAAAACCGCCGGCTTCGGCGTAGAATAACCCCCAGATGAAACAGCCGGCCCCGCTGCTCCTCGCCCTCCTGGCGCTCGCCCTCCCCGCTGCCGCGGCGGAGCCGGTCAGCTTCAGCCGAGACGTCCTGCCCATCCTCTCCGACAACTGCTTCGGCTGCCACGGCCAGGACGAGTCGCACCGCAAGGCCAAGCTCCGGTTGGATGTCCGCGAGGCGGCCATCGCCAAGGAAGCCTTCGTGCCCGGCAAACCGGACGTCAGCGCCCTGATCGAGCGCATCGTCACCACCGATGAGGATGAGCTCATGCCGCCGCCCAAGTCGCACAAGGCCCGGCTGACCAAGGAACAGGTGGACATCCTACGCCGCTGGATCGCCGAAGGCGCCGTCTGGGGCAAGCACTGGGCTTTCGAAGCCCCCGTGAAGGCCGCGTCGACCGGCCACCCCGTCGACCACTTCGTCGGCAAGAAGCTCGCCGCCGAAGGACTGGCGCCCGCGAAGGAAGCCCCTAAGCACACCCTGCTCCGCCGACTTTCCTTCGACCTCACCGGCCTGCCGCCCACCGAAGCCGAGACCGCAGCCTTCCTCGCCGATAGCTCGCCCGCGACCTACGAAAAGACCGTGGATCGTCTGCTGGCCTCACCCCACTACGGCGAGCGCATGGCCATGTGGTGGCTCGACGCCGCCCGCTATGCGGACACCGACGGCTTCCAATCGGATGCGACTCGCAACAACTGGCCGTGGCGTGACTGGGTCGTCGAAGCCTTCAACCGTAACACTCCTTACGACCAGTTCACCCTCGAACAGTTCGCCGGCGACCTGCTCCCGAACGCGACCCTCGAGCAGAAGCTCGCGACCTGCTTCCAGCGCAACCACATGACCAACGGCGAAGGCGGCCGCGACCCTGAGGAATCGCGCGTCGATTACGTCCTGGACCGCGTGAACACCATGGGCACGACCTGGCTGGGCCTCACGCTCGGCTGCGCCCAGTGCCATACCCACAAGTTCGACCCCATCACCCAGTCGGATTACTACGCCCTCTCGGCCTTCTTCAACAGCATCGACGAAGACGGCAAGGCCGGTGGCGGAGCCAAGCCCTACCTGCCCTATCAGTCGAAACATGCCGCCCGCGCGATCGCCGAGGCCCAGCAGCTGGTCGACGCGGTCAAGCCCGCCGAGGACAAAGCCCGCAAGGAGGCTGAAGCCCCCTTCGAAGGCTGGCTTGGAAAGCGCCGGACCGAAGTCGCCTCGGGATGGCAGACCTGGACGGTGGTCAAGGCCGATTCGCTGGAGACCGCCGAAGGCACCGTCCTCAAGCAGGAAGCCGACGGCGCCGTGCAGGCCTCGGGTCCGCATCCGAATCAGGACGAGTACCGGATCGTCAGCCATGACCGCCTTCCGCGCATCACCGGCCTGCGACTGGAAGTCCTGCCCCACGCCTCGCATACCGGCGGCGGCCTCTCCCGCGGCAAGGACGGCGAGTTCAAGCTCACCGACCTTAAACTGCAGGTCCGCACCCGAGGCAACAACCAGATCCGCGACATCCTCATCGCCAACGCCGTCGCCGACGCGATGGCCGACAAGAAGAAGAACGGCAACTACGGCGACGTGAAGGACACCCTCGACGACGATCCGCGTAACGGCTGGACCACCAAGGGCGCCGACAAGACCAAGGCGCACGTCGCCGTCTACGCGCTCGCCGATCCGCTCGTGCTCGGACCGGACGACGAGCTCATGGTCGAACTGCGCCAGCGCTCGACACTCGGTGACGCGAACATCGGCCGCTTCCGCCTGGCCATCGCCGCCGAGGCCGGCGAAGCCGTGAACAAGGTCGGACCGAGCCCGCGCGAAGAACTCGCCGTCCAACCCTCCGGGCAGCCAATCTCCGACAAACTGCGGGAACGCCTCTTCGGTGAGTTCCTGGCGGACCATGGACCTTACCAGACCTCGCGTCTCGCGCTGGAACGCGCTCAGCGTCAGCTCGGCGAAGCCAAGGCCGCCAGCGGCAAGCTGAACGTCATGGTCCTCGCCGAGCGCAAGCAGCCCCGCGACACCTTCGTGCTCGTCCGCGGCGTCTGGGACAAGCACGGCGACAAGGTCACCCCCGACGTCCCGCAAGCGCTGGTCGGCTGGCCGGAAGGTCAGCCCCGCACGCGTCTCGGCCTGGCGCGCTGGCTGACCGCCAAGGAGAACCCGCTCACCGCCCGCGTGACCGTGAACCACCTCTGGCAGATGCTCTTCGGCCAAGGACTCGTGCGCACCACCGAAGACCTCGGCCTACAGGGCGAACGCCCGCTCCATCCGGAGCTCCTCGACTGGCTGGCCGTCGACCTCGTCGAGCACGGCTGGGATCTCAAGCGGACGCTCAAGCTCATCGTCATGAGCGCGACGTATCGTCAGGACTCTTCGGTGACCCCCGCCCTCCTCGCCAAGGACCCCGAGAACAAACTGCTCGCCCGAGGCGCCCGCTTCCGCCTGCCCAGTTGGATGATCCGCGATGCCGCGTTGCGGACCGCCGGACTGTTCAATCCCGCCTTGGGTGGTCCGCCCGTGCGGCCATATCAGCCGGATGGCGTCTGGGAGGAGCTCTTCATGGGTCGTTTCAAATATGAGCCCAGCGAAGGCCCGGCCCAGTATCGCCGGACCCTCTACGCCTTCTGGCGTCGCTCGATCGCCCCCACCTTCCTGTTCGACTCCGCGCAGCGCCGCTCCTGCGAAGTGCGCACCGGGCGCACCAATACCCCGTTGCAGGCCCTCACCCTGCAGAACGACCTCACCTATCTCGAGGCCTCGCAAGCGATCGCCGCAGACGTCATCCGCGAAGGCGGCGACGCCGGACGGATCCAGAAGCTGCTGCGCAAGGTCCTTTCACGCGAAGGCGACGACCGCGAAGCGGCCGCGCTCGGCAAGACCCTGACCGAAGCCCGCGCTTATTATCGTCAGCA
>JBILXR010000164.1:0-4403 GCA_044378215.1 Opitutales bacterium | reverse complement strand
CTCAAGGTCTGCGCGCTCCGCCCGCACCTGATCTGGGGCCCGGGCGATCCGCATATTTTCCCCCGGATCCTCGCCCGCGCCCGCGCCGGCAAGCTCCGCATCGTCGGCGACGGCCAGAACCAGGTCGACGTCACGCACGTCGACACCGCGGCCAACGCGCACCTCGGCGCCCTCGACGCGCTGCTCGCCGGGCGCGCCAACGGCAAAGCCTACTTCCTCTCGCAAGGCGAACCCGTGAAGCTCTGGGAGTTCATCAACCGCCTGCTCGTCGGGGCCGGCGAAAAACCCGTCGCGAAGCGGATCAGCCAACGCACGGCCTACTGGCTGGGCGCCCTGCTCGAAGGCGTGTGGACGCTCGGCCGACTCAAGGGCGAGCCGCCCATGACCCGCTTCGTGGCGGTCGAACTCGCCAAGGATCACTGGTATGACGTCTCCGCCGCCCGCCGCGATCTCGGCCTGAAGCCCGCCGTCGAGACCTGGGCCGAACTGGACCGCCTCGCGGCCACCCTGCGCGGGAAGTGATGCGTTCGCTTGCCCCGCCCCGTTTTCACCGCATCCCTCTCACCCATGCCCGCCGACGGACTCCAGCCTGATAAGACTTTCCACGTGACCATCCGGACCTGGTTCGACCAGACCGACGGACTCGGGATCCTCCATCACTCGCACTACGTGCTCATGATGGAACGCGCGCAGAAGGTGATGTTCATCGCCTTGATGGGTAAGGACACCATCGACCCCGCCGTGGCGCCTGACGTCTACGTGGTGGTCCGCGACATCGACCTGCACTACCTCGTCGCCATCCGCCCTGAATGCGACGTGAAGCTGATCCTCAGCGTCCGCAAAGTCCGCGCCGCCGGCCTGACGGTGGATGTCGAGTTCCGCAACCCCGACCTCTCGGTCCTTTACGCCAAGGCCTCGCGCACCATCTGCCGCATGGACGGCACGACCCATCAACCCGCCGCCTGGAGCGACGAGTTCCGAGGGAAGCATGAGGCATTGGTGCGCTGAAGCGTAGAGGACTGAGTAGAGGACAGCATAGAGGCCTGAATTGATCAATGCATACGCGGCATTGAGCCGAGTCTCATCATCTATTCAGTCCTCAAAGCGCTCCTCCATTCAGCGATCCATTCAGTCCTCTACGCCGCGCGCAGCGCGGAGCACATTCCGCACGTCTTCCCATCACACCCTCTCGCCGTACAGTACTCGCGGCCGTAGAAGATGATGCGGAGGTGCAGCTGATTCCAACAGTCCTCGGGGAAGAGACGCTTGAGATCCTTCTCGACCTGCTCGACGGACTTGCCGGGGCTGAGTTTCCAGCGCTTGGCCAGACGATGGATATGCGTGTCGACCGGGAAAGCCGGGACACCGAAGGCCTGCGCCATCACGACCGAAGCGGTCTTGTGACCGACGCCGGGAAGCTCCTCGAGTTCCTCAAAGGTACGCGGCACGACACCGCCGTGCTTCGCCATGAGTATCTTACCGAGCCCGACGAGGGCCTTGGATTTCTGCGGCGCCAGGCCGAGCCGGCGGATCAGCGTCAGCACCCGGGCTTCGGTCATCGCCGCCATCTTGGCCGGAGTCCCCGCCTCGGCGAAGAGCGCCGGGGTGATCTCGTTGACCTTCTTATCGGTGCACTGAGCCGAAAGCACCACCGCCACCAGGAGCGTGAAGGCGTCCGTGTGGTCGAGCGGGACGGGCGTCTCGGGATAGAGCTTCGCGAGCTTCTTGCCCACGTAGTCAGCTCGTTCCTGCTTGGTCATAGGCCGACCATGACCACCCCTCCGCCGATGGCAACGCACCTTGGGCGCACGACTTATTCACAAGCCTCGGCAGGGGTTGCCAAACCTTATGTCGAAACCCTGATTCTCTAATACCCCCACCCTCTCTTGGTGGGCGGTTGCGACACCCGTTTCCTCCTTCAAAACCATCGTCATATCCATGGCCCAACTGCCCTACGATCCGTCAAAGATCTCCCGCGAACTCGCCCGCCATTACATCCCGGCGACCGAAGCCGATATCCAGGCAATGTTCGCCGCCGTCGGCTCGAAGGACTTCCCGGACATGTATGCGCATATCGACCGCGCGGTGCAGTTCGCCGGCCCGCAGGACCTCCCCGACGAACTCAGCTATCAGGCCCTGGCGGATCGCATGGAAGCGCTCTCGCAGAAGAACTCCGTCAAGACCTCCTTCCTCGGCGACGGCCTGCAGGTCTACCGCACGCATGAGATCGTCGGTCACGTCTGCTCGATCCGCAACCTCACGACCTCCTACACGCCTTACCAGCCCGAGCGCTCGCAGGGCACGCTGATCACGCACTGGATCTACCAGTCCACGCTCGCCCAGCTGACCGGCTTCGAAGCTGTCAACTCCTCCCTCTACGAGCGCGCCAGCGCGCTCTTCGAAGCCGCCGTCTGCGCCGTGCGCATGGCCGACGCCGAAGCCAACACCGTGCTCGTCGCCGGCAACTTGCTGCCGACCGACCTCGAAGTCCTGCGCACGCACGTCGCCGGCACCTCGGTGAAGCTGGAATTCCTCGCCCCCGACGACGCCACCGGACGCCTCTCCGCCGCCGGCATCACCGCCGCCGCCGCCCGCCTCGGCAAGCAGCTCGCCGCCGTCATCTTCCCGCAGGTCAACGCCCTAGGCCTCCTCGAGGACGTCGACGCACTGACCGACACGTGCGCCGCCGCCGGAGTGAAATCCATCGCCGTCGTCGACCCGATGCTCCTCGCCACCGGCGGCCTTAAGGCTCCCGCGCAGTTCGGCCAGAAGGGCGCCGACATCCTCGTCGGCGAAGGCCAGCACCTCGCCATCGGCGCCAACTTCGGCGGCCCCGGCCTCGGCATCTTCGCGGTCCGCCACCACGCCGACAAGAAGAACGAAGTCCGCGAGACCCCTGGCCGCTTCGTCGGCAAGGCCAAGGACAACGCCGGTCGCGATTGCATCGTGATGGTGATGTCCACCCGTGAGCAGCACATCCGCAAGGACAAGGCTACGTCCAACATCTGCTCCAATCAGGCCTTCATCGCCACCATCGCCGGCGCCGCCATCCTCGCCCGCGGCGAAGCCGGCATGGCCGCCGCCTGCGTCGCCGGTCGCGACCAGGCCCGCCGCGCCGCGGCGAAGCTGCACAACATCCCGGGCCTCAAGGTCTGCTACGCCGACCAGGCCTTCTGGAACGAGTTCAGCCTGATGCTCCCGGAGCCGGCCGCAGCCGTCATCGCCAAGGGCCGCACCGCCGGCCTGCATGTGGGCGTCGACATCACCGGCCGCACGCCCTGCCACTGCTCGCTGCTCAAGATCTCCTTCAGCGACCTCCAGAGCGCCGCTGACACCGACAAGCTTGTCGCCTTCTTCGAAGGCCTCTACGGCAAGTCCGCCGGTACGAAGGCCCTCGCCGAAGTGCCTGCCGCCCTGCTCCGCCAAGGCGCAGTCGGCCTGCCTTCCTTCCCGCTCTCGGAACTGAAGGCCTACTACTCGAAGCTCGGTGAACTCAACGTCTCGCCCGATACCGGCTGCTTCCCGCTCGGCTCGTGCACGATGAAGTACAACCCGCACATCAATGACTGGGCCGCGGGCCTGCCGGGCTTCACCGGCCTGCACCCGCAGGCACCCGCCGAAGACGCGCAAGGCTCGCTCGAGCTCCTCTGGCAGATCCAGGAATGGCTCCGTAAGATCACCGGCCTCGCCGGCCTGACCACCCAGCCCGTCGCGGGCGCCCAAGGCGAACTCGTCGGCCTGAAGCTCTTCCAGGCCTACCACCGCCACCACGGTCAGCACCGTGACATCATCCTGATCCCGACGACCGCCCACGGCACGAACTTCGCCACGGCCACCACGGCCGGCTACGCCACCAAGCGCAACCCCGATGGCTCGCCTTCGGGCATCGTGCTCCTGAAGTCCGCCCCCGACGGCCGCGTCGACCAGGCCGACTTCGCCGCGAAGATCGCCGAGTTCGGTCCGCGTATCGCGGGCATGATGGTGACCAACCCGAACACCTCGGGCGTCTTCGAGACCGACTTCCAGAAGATGGCCGCGGAGATCCACCGCATCGGCGGCCTCGTCTACATGGACGGCGCCAACATGAACGCCATCGCGGGCTGGGTGAACCTCGGCGCCCTCGGCGTCGACGCCGTCCACAACAACCTGCACAAGACCTGGACCGTCCCGCACGGCGGCGGCGGCCCCGGCGACGGCATCGTGGCCGTCTCCGAACGTCTCGTCGACTTCCTCCCGGGCTTCCAGATCGAGAAGCACGGAGACACCTACGTGGCCGTGAAGCCGAAGCACAGCATCGGCTCCTTCCACCGCCACTGGGGCAACTTCGCCCACAAGGTGCGCGTCTACACCTACCTGCAGCGCCTCGGCAAGGAAGGCGTCCGCCGCATGGCCGCGATGTCCGT
>JBILXR010000028.1:0-16094 GCA_044378215.1 Opitutales bacterium | reverse complement strand
CGCGAGGCCGAGTCCGCGCTCGTGGCCCGTCGCGTGAGCGTCGGCGCCGCCGGTCCGGCCGAGGTCGCCGCCGCGGAAGTCGCCCGCGCCGAGGCCGTCGCCCGCCGTTCGGCGGCCCGTCGGGCCCGTGCGCAGGCCGAACACTTGCTCGGTGCGCTGACCGGTCAGCCCGCTCTCGTCATCGCGCCGCGTGCCGGCGAGCCCTTACGCGTCCCCGCGCCCGTGGCGGCCGGCCTGCCGTCGGAGCTGCTGCGTCACCGTCCGGACGTGCTCGCCGCGGAGCAGGCGCTCGTCGCCGCCAATGCCCGCATCGGTTTCGTGAAGGCCTCCCGTTTCCCGACCTTCTCCCTGACCGCCGCGCTCGGCACCGAAAGTCCGGATCTCGAGTCGCTCTTCGGTCCGCGCAACAGTACCTCGGCCCTCGGACTCGGGATGCAGCTGCCGTTGTTCGACGCCGGCCGCGGGGCCGCGCGTGTCGACGCCGCGGTGGCCGTCAGGAACCAGGCGGCGGCGGCCTACGAACAATCCGTCCTGAACGCCTTCCGCGAAGTCCGCGACGCCTTGGTCGACGTCCGCGAGACCGCCGCGGCGGCCAGCGCCGCCGAACGCCGGGCCCGGGCGGCCCGGGAAGCCTTCCGCGTCGCCGAGGCCCGGCAGGGAGCCGGCCAGGCCGGTCCTGCCGAGTTCCTGTTGGCCCGACGCGACCAGGCTGAATCGCTGGCCGCGGTGGCGGAGGTCCGCCTCGAGCGGATCACGGCCCAGGTGGACCTCATCCGTGCTTTGGGCGGCGCCCGGCCGGATGAGCCGGCGAAGCGTTAGGCGGCGGTGGAGATTGCCAAGCCGCTTGGGGCGGTTTTGGTTCGGGCATGCCTACGACGCCCGATCTCTGGACGCAACTCGCGGAGGCCGTCCGGCAGGACGGTTTCCTGCTGGCCGCCAGCGTCGTGTTCGGACTCGCCATCCTGCATGCGTTCTCCGCGCCCCTTTTCGCCCGGGTCGCGCATAAGTTGGAGGAGGCCCATCGGGAGGCCGTCCGCGAGGGCCGGGCGCCGGTCAACGAGCGCGGGGAATCTTCTTCCCTGCGGGCCGCCGTCATGCACCTGCTCGGCGAGGTCGAAGCCGTCTTCGGCATCTGGACCTTAGTGCTCTTCGGCCTCCTCATCGCCTGGCCGGATAAGGGTTGGGATTTCGCCTGCCGTTACGTCGAAAGCGGCGATTATGCCGCCGTGCTCGCCGGGGTACCGCCGTCCGGCCCTTCCAAGTTTGTCGAGCCCCTGTTCGTCTTCATCATCATGACGCTCGCCGCCGCGCGGCCCGTGATGGCCTTGGCGGCGCGGCTGCTCGGGGGCGTGGCCTGGCTGCTCGGCGACGGCACCGCCGCGCGTTGGTTCGTCATCCTGACCTTGGCTCCGCTGTTCGGTTCGCTGATCACGGAGCCCGCGGCCATGACCATCGGGGCGTTGCTGCTCTCCTCGCAGTTCTACGTCCTCCGGCCCAGCGACCGCCTCAAGTATGCCACCTTGGCGCTGCTCTTCGTGAACATCTCCGTCGGCGGCGCTCTCACGAACTTCGCCGCGCCGCCCATCGTGATGGTCGCCTCCAAGTGGAGCTGGTCGACGGCGGACGTCTTCGCGCACTACGGTTGGGCCGCTGTCGCTGCGATTCTCGTCTCCAATCTCGCTTACCTGCTCGTCTTCCGCGGTGAGCTCACTCGGCTCAAGGCGGACGAGTCAGCCGCGCCCCGCCGGGAAGCGATCCCCGCCTGGGTGACGGCGGTCCACGTCCTCTTGATGGTCTGGACGGTCGCCATGCTCGCAGGGCATCGTCCGATCCTCATGACCGGCGGGTTGCTGGTCTTCTTGGCGTTCACCGTCGCCACGCCGCAGTGGCAGGATCCGGTCCGCCTGCGGGGGCCGCTCCTGGTCGGCTTCTTCCTGGCCGGACTGGTCGTCCTCGGCGGGCTGCAGGGCTGGTGGATCTCCCCGGTCATCATGCGTCTGAACGAAGGCGCCCTCATGGCCGTCTCGACCTTCCTGACCTCTTTCAACGACAACGCCGCGATCACCTACCTGGCCGCCCAGGTGCCGGCGCTGGCGGCTCCCGGGGCGGAAGCGGAAGCCCTTCGGCATGCCGTGGTGGCCGGAGCCTTGGCCGGCGGGGGGCTGACCGTCATCGCCAACGCCCCGAATCCCGCCGGCCAGTCCATCCTGGCCCCCCATTTCGGACCCGGGGTCTCCCCGTTTCGGCTGCTTCTCTGGGCTTTGCTGCCCACCGCGGTCGCCGTGACCTGCTTCGTGGTCATCCGCTGACCGAGGGTTTTGGCTGTTCAAGGCAGCGGGCTGGACCGTAGAATGTCATCTCCCCTCGGTCCCTCTTTCCCCATGACCCCCCGTCGTCGCTCTGGTTTCACCTTGATTGAACTGCTCACTGTGATCGCCATCATCGGCATCCTGGCGGCCGCTCTCTTCCCGGCCATCGGGGGTATCCGTAAGCGCGCCCGGCAGTCTTCCGCCCAGACGGCCTTCTCGCAATGGGCGAGCGGGATCGCCCGCTATAAACAGACTTATGGGTTCTATCCTAATATCGGTAAAGCGGCTTACGCCACGAATCTGGACACCCTCCATGACCTGAGCGACGCGGAGATCAACGGCAAGTTCGTCCGCGCCCTTTCCGGCCGCAACCCCACCGGCACGTCCCTTAGCCAGACCGATCGTCGCGCCCTCAACCGTAACGCCGAGGAATTCGTAGGCTTCGGCCGTGATGATTATGAAGACCCGGCCAACTTCAGCGACTCCAGCCGCCTTGTGGACCGCTTCGGCAACCGTCGCATCCGCGTGATCTTCGACACGGATAACAATACCATCATCAAGAGCATCACCCCTCCGGGAGGCGCGATTTCGCTGCCTAATGAACTCCGGAACATTTCCCTGCCCGCCGGCATGCCGGCCCGTATCATCATCTACACCACCGATCTTGGAAACGACTTCTTGTCGGTAGACGGTCTGGGCGCCTCCGATTTCGCGCAGGTCTTCGCCATCCAATGAGGACCGCCCGTTCCATGGTGCGCAAGGGCTTCACCTTGGTGGAGCTGCTGGTCGTCATCACGATCATCCTGCTCATCTCGTCCTTGTTCCTTGGGCTTAGCGCCGGGGATGGTGGCGGGCTGCCTGCCGGGCAGCGCGTCCTGGCTTCTTCCATCCGCACCGTCAGGGCCATGGCTCTCATGAACCGCGGGCCCAGCGAAGGGGGAGGCAATTATGCCGGTCGTTATCGGTTGTTGATCCTCAATGACCCGGACGACGAAGTGAACCATCTGCGTCAGTTCGTCATCGCCGTGGGCGGCATCTCTGCGGAGGACCTCGACGGGGCTGATCCGGCGTCCTTTACTAATACTTCTTCGCTCCCCTACCGCTGGTTTTCGCCTGAGCCGCCGCAGTCGCTGCCAACCGGTATCGTCTTCGTGCCGCCGCCGGGCGACACGATTGTTTCGGTTCTAGACGAAGGAAAACCACCCTACCTTTCCATCATAGGAAAGATCGCCGATGACATTGCTGGTTCCGCAAACGACTCTCCGGCCAGTTCGCCGCCTTCGATGACCTATGCGCCGATAAGCCAGCCGAAGGCTCTTTCGGAGATGGCGAGTTTCAATCCCAAGAAGTGGTTCTATGTCGAGCTGCAGGACAGCGGCGCCTCCAATCACCTAGGCCGCGTCTTGCTCGTACTCGCGAAGGGCGCCGTGCGTAATACCGGATCTGGCAAGGCCGCGGTCGACGTCGTTTCCCTGAACCAATTCGCCGCGCTTTCGCTTCGTCCGAACGGAGAGGTCACCATGACTCTCGAGACGGATGAGATGGAGACCGCCAAATGACCCGTACCCCATGATTCCTTCACGTAATTCATCTGCCGTCCGCCCAGGTTTTTCCTTGGTCGAAGTCACGCTCGCCATCGGCATCGTCGGCGTAGCCTTGCTTTCGCTGGTCGGTATCCTTGGGTCCACCTTCCAGCAGGTCGACGACATCATGCAGACCAACCGCGCCTTGTCCGGCGTCACGCGTCTCGTCGCTGCCTTGGATAACCCGCGCTCGATCATCTATCACCAAGGGGCGGATCTGGACGGTCTAGCTACGACGACCCAGTATGTCCAGCAAGGCATACCCGCTTTGGATCCGACTTCGGCCGCGCCGGCTTCGAATTTTGACATCGCCTATCGGCTATTGTCCCAAGCCAATAACACGAGCGCCGCCGTCTGGCTTTACGTCTATGAGCGCAAGGTCGTGCTTGCGACCAGCGATTTTACCGGAACCGCCTATAGTCTCTCTTCCAACCCCTCGATCATGGAGGTCGCCTCGGCTGCCGGCAACGGCAATAACTTCAAAGCCGGCGGCGCTTCCGCCCGGAACTTGGTCGGCACACCGATGCGGGTGCGCTTGACTATTTCCAAGCTATTGAACGGACAGAGGTTCCGAATCAACGCCAACGGCGAGCCTGATGATGAGACCTTCACCCCTGGCTCGAGCAACCTGCCGCCGCAGCCTTCCGAGTACGCCTTGGCTTATCTACCGGTGGTGGCCGAGTTCTTTCCGCACGACTATACTGAGTTCAGCGTCTTCAGCTCTCGGGGTGACAAACCGCTCCTGGTCCAGAATATCGTCATCAGCCGATGAATCCCACCGCGCCCCAAGCCCGTAAGGGCTTCACTCTCCTCGAAGTCCTGGTTTCGACGGCTATCATGGTCGTGATCGTCCTGACGGTGGTCACCATCGCGAGCGATTCTCTCCGGGTCTATGATCGCGCCGTGGCCGACCTCTCGACGCAGTCCGAGGCCCGCGGGGTGCTGGATGCGATGGAGAACGACTTCTCGACCGCCGTGCTCCGTTCGGACGGGCGTTGCTGGATGGAGATCGTGATTCCGGGCGGAAACGATTCTCCGGCCAACAGCAGCTTCGTGGTCGGAAACATAGACCCCATTGATCAGCCGATCGTCATGCTCTTCTCCGCCCCACAGGACCGGCCTCGTTGGACCGCTGATTCTCCTCGCCGCCAGCTGCGCGGGGAAGTCTGTGCCGTGGCTTATCGTATCGGCCAACGCTCGCCGTTCAATGAACCGGGCGAGGTGGTCCAGCAGATCTACGGGGTCTATCGCACGGTCATCGACCCCGAGAACACCTTCGCCGAAGCTTTTCCGGTCATCATGGATGGTCCGGTCTCCAACGGCATGGGGACGCCATGGAACTATTGGTCCGTTTCCCGTAGTCACTGGGACTATGCTCCGCTTGTGGGCAATCCTCGCCTTGGGAACGCTGTCCTGATGGACAGCACCACGAAATGTTGGTCCCTGAATGATCAGAACTTCATCGGCTCCAATGTTGTCTCGATGAATATCATCCTCTGGTGCAGCTCTTCATTGCCGGCGCAGAACGCCACCATCAATGACCCGGTTGCCCGGCATGACACGACTCTGCGTCCGGTCTTTCCGGCGTCCACTTCGACGATCAAGTACGCCGCTAACGCCAATCTTTCCGGGGGGTATGGCCTGGCTTTCCGGTCTAGCCTCTCCTCCGCCCAGGCACCGATCCGTTACGCCGAGCCCACCGGCGCAGGGGCGGTGACGCCGGGCGTCACGCATCCCAAGGATTATTATTTCGGAAGGCTGCGCGTCTTTTCCAATCGCATGTACCCCGACGGGCTTCCCTTGGGGCCTCCTTCGACCGTCAAGCCGTTCAATTACATGCCCTATACGGTCCGAGGCGTGGAGGTGTCGGTCACCGTCCTGACGCCTGAAGGTTCCAAGGAGCTGCGAGGGTTGCAGGACCTGAGACAGGTCTCCAAGTTGAGCACAGCCGACCAACAAGCCTTCAACCGCATCGTCTACCAGCACGGCCGCAACTACACCCGCTACATCCGCGTCCTCGGTAACGGCGGCTGAGCCGTCAGGCTGACGCTTATGAAAAAGGGGCGCCGATCGGCGCCCCTTTTTGTTTGGCCTTGCCCGCGGGCTTATTCCGAGAAGACGCCCATCGCGCGGAACTTGGCGTAGCGCATCGCGATGAGCTTCTCGGGCGAGGCCTTGGAGAGGTCGGCGAGCGAATCGCGGAGGGTCTTGCGGATCGCGGAGCCCGTGGCGGCCGGGTCTTCCTGGGCGCCGCCGAGCGGTTCCTTCACGACGCCGTCGACGACGCCGAGCTTGAGGAGATTAGGAGCGTCGAGTCGCAGGGCTTCGGCGGCCTTCGGGGCGTGGGCGCGGTCCTTGAAGAGGATCGCGGCGCAGCCTTCGGGCGAGATGACGGAGTAGTAGGCGTTCTCGAGGATGTAGACCTTGTTCGAGACGGCGATGCCGAGGGCGCCGCCGGAACCGCCTTCGCCGATGACGAAGGTGATGATCGGCACGCCGAACTGGCTCATCTCGCGGAGATTGACGGCGATGGCTTCGGCGACGTGGCGCTCTTCGGAGCCGATGCCGGGGAAGGCACCGGGGGTGTCGACGAGGGTGATGATGGGGAGGCCGAAGGTGTGAGCCATCTTCATCAGGCGAAGGGCCTTGCGGTAGCCTTCAGGATTGGGGCAGCCAAAGTTACGGCGGAGGTTCTCCTTCGTGTCGCGTCCCTTCTGCTGGCCGATGACCATGACCGGGCGGCCTTCGAAGAACGCCGTGCCGCCGACCGTGGACTCGTCGTCCATGTACAGGCGGTCGCCATGCAGCTCCTGGAAGTCATCGAACAGCATGCCGATGTAGTCCAGGGAGTAGGGGCGACGGGGGTGGCGGGCCAGCTGGACGCGCTGCCAAGGGTTCAGGTTGCCGTAGACCTCGCGACGAGTCTGCTCCATCTTGACCTCGAGGGACTTGACCTCCTTGGAGACGTCCATCCCGGCGGTCTCGGAGGAGGCACGGAGGGAGTTGATCTTGTCCTCGAGCTCCCGGAGGGGCTTTTCGAATTCGAGGGTGAAGCGGGCCTTGGGCGCGGACATGGGCCGTAAGTTGGAGAATGCGGCAGGGTAGGGCAATGGAATTGGGCCGAAGCGGGGGTAGGACCAGGGCTAGGGACAGGGGTAGAATGAAGGAAAATATCGGTAAATTGGGGTAGGGGTAGGGCTGACCACCCTTGGTCAGCCGCTCGGTTGAGCGAGGGCGCTCAACCCTACCCGTTATCCGGGTGGCAGGATTGGCTACCCCTACCCCTTGTGTAGGTTTCCCCTTTCCGTTGAACCTAAGCTCGGCCAGCCTGTCTCTACCCCTACCTCCTATGCGTCTCGCTTCCTTGCTCTCCCTCGTGGTCGCCAGCGGCCTGGTCGCCGCCGAAGGCTACACCGACACCCCTTTCATCCCCGGCACCCAGTGGCGCGTCCATGATTCGGCCCGCCCGCAGCCGCCCCGCGCCGACGCCGCCAAGCTGAAGTGCAACGAAGCCCCGGCCCCGGCCGGCGCCATCGTCCTGGTCGGCGGTGCCGACTCCGCCAACGAGTGGGAGCCGGACGCCGTCCCGAACGCCAAGCTCAAGGTCCCGGTCACTTGGGAGATCAAGGACGGCGTGATGATCGCCCGCACCAACGGCATCCGCACCAAGCGCACCTTTGGTGACGTCACCTTGCACGTCGAATGGCGCTCCGCCGCCGGTTACGACACCGATCCCAAGAAGAAGAGCCAGGGCAATTCGAACAGCGGCATCTTCTTCATGAAGACCTACGAGCTCCAGGTCCTCGATTGCTCCAAGACTGAGACCTACGCCGACGGCATGACCGCCGCGATCTACGGCCAGCAGCCCCCGGCCTTCAACGCCTGCCTGCCTTCCCGCACCTGGAACAGCTACGACATCGAGTTCACCGCGCCGCGCTTCAACGCCGACGGCTCCGTCGCCAGCAAGACCCGCATCACCGTCGTCATGAACGGCGTCACGGTCCAGGACGGCACCGAATACATCGGCCCGAGCAGTCATAAGAAGAATCCCCCTTACGTGAAGCACGATGCGAAGCTCCCGCTCGGCCTGCAGTGGCACGGCGACGCCGTCGAGTTCCGCAACATGTGGGTCGTCGAGAGGAAGTAAGCGACGGGCATGGCACTCCTGGCCCACGCGAAGCAGCACCTCCTCGGGCTCCTTCTCGTGGGCCTGATCTTTTATGTCATCGAACGCGTGATGGGCGCGCGCCGGCGGCCGGGTTATTTCCGCCCCGGCATGCTCACCGACGCCGCCTATTTCTTCACCCTCGAGCTGTTCAAGCAGGCCTCGCGGGTGCTGTTGATCGGACCGTTCATCGTGCTCGTCTTCGCAGGCGTGACCACGGGCGAGGCCGCCAAGGCAGGCTTGTACCAAGGGTTCGGCCCGGTGGCCGCGCAACCTCGCTGGCTGCAAGCGGTCGAGATCTATCTCCTCGTCGACTTCATGGATTACTGGTTGCACCGGCTCTTCCACACGGGCGCCTGGTGGCCGTTCCATGCGGTGCACCATAGTTCCGAAGACCTCGACTGGTTGTCGGCCGTCCGCGTGCATCCTGTCAACGAGGCCGTGAACAAGCTCGCCCCTGCCGTGCCCTTGCTCTTCCTCGGCTTCGATCCGACCGTCACGATGGGCGTCGCCGGCTTCCTGACCTTCTACGCGATCTTCCTGCATGCCGACGTCGACTGGGATTTTGGTCCGCTGCGTTCGGTCATTGCCACGCCAGTCTTCCATCGCTGGCACCACTCGAAGGACCCCGCGGCCATCGACAAGAACTTCGCCGGGCTCCTGCCGTTGTGGGATATCCTGTTCGGCACTTATTATATGCCCAAGGATCGGATGCCGCAGAACTTCGGCACGACCGAGCCGGTGCCGACCGGCTATTTCGGCCAGCTCTGGCATCCGTTCTCCGGCTGGTTCAAGCGCAAGGGCCCGCCGCCGCTGCCGTAAGGCGATGATGCTTCCCCGTTTGCATTGGGCGTCCGGGCCGTTAGGATGTTGGGTTTAGCCGATGTATCCTCAGGACCTCCGCGAAAACTGGCATGCCGGCCAAGGCCTGTGGAAAGACGTGCCCGCCGCGGAGTGGAACGACTGGCATTGGCAGCTCCGCAACCGCATCACGACGCTGGCGCAGCTCGAGGAGCGCCTCGAACTGACCAAGGAAGAGCGGGAAGGGTGCCTGTTCGCCCCGCATAAGCTGTCCCTGTCGATCACGCCCCATTTCTTCAACCTGATCGACCCCAAGGACCCGAACTGTCCGGTCCGCCGGCAGGTCATCCCACGCATCGAGGAGTCTTACGTCGCCCCGGGCGAATCCGAGGACCCCGTCGGCGAAGAGGGCACCATGCCCGTACCGGGCATCGTCCACCGCTATCCGGACCGCGTGCTCTTCCTGGTCACCGACCGTTGCGCTTCCTATTGCCGTTACTGCACGCGCAGCCGCCTGGTCTCCAACGCCCAGGCGTACGACTTCCATCCCGAGCTCGAGGCCGGCTTGAAGTACATCGAAGCCCATCCCGAGATCCGCGATGTGCTGCTCTCCGGTGGCGACCCGCTACTGCTCTCCGATGCCAAGCTGGACGCGCTCCTCGGTCGTCTCCGTGCGATCAAGCACGTCGAGTTCATCCGCCTCGGCTCGCGTATCCCGGTCTTCCTGCCGCAGCGCATCACGCCTGAGCTCGCTGAGGTCTTCCGTCAGCACGGGCCGATCTGGATGAGCATCCACACGAATCATCCCAAGGAGATCACCCGCGAACTCGCGACCGCTTGCGAGCGCCTGTCTTTCGCCGGTGTGCCGTTGGGTAATCAGTCCGTCCTCCTCGCTGGCATCAATGACGACGCTGAGGTGATGAAGTCGCTCGTGCACCGCCTGCTCATGATGCGGGTCCGTCCGTATTACCTTTACGCCTGCGATCTGATCGAAGGCTCGACCCATTTCCGTGCGCCCATCCAGAAGGGCATCGACATCATCCGCGCGCTCCGTGGCCATACCACCGGCTACGCTGTCCCGCAGCTGATCATCGACACCCCCGGCGGCGGCGGGAAGGTCCCGATCAATCCCGAATACGTCCAGGCCATCCACGATGGCATCGTCGAACTGCGTAATTTCGAGGACCGGGCCTATGTGTATCCGTCCGGCACGAAGATGCCGGATGAGTATAAGGTGTAAGCGGTAAGCGGTTGGCGGTTAGCGGTTGGGGGCACAATCCGCTCAAAGGGCGACCGGAAGCCGGAGGATTGGCTGGGGATTGTCCTTGGGTCGGACCGACCGCCTCGGTCAGCCGCGGTTGTGCGAGGCCGCTCAACCCTACCTAAAAATGGGTCCGCAGCATCCTTTCCGGTTTCCGGTCTCCCCTTGGGGCGGGGCTTTCCTGACCGCCAACCGCTGACCGCCACCATACAACTAACCGGGGTTTTAATCCGGTTAGCGCTCAAAGTGGTGGGCTCGTAGGGATTCGAACCCCAAACGTCTGATCCGTAGTCAGAAATGATATCCATTTCACCACGAGCCCGTAGTGAGGGGTTTGAGCAAACGACCCCCGGCCCCTAAGGCAAGGAATTTTTCAGGCCTGCGCCTGATGCAGGGCCACGGTGCCGAAAAGCATCCTTTTATGGCTTACCTGGGCGAATCCGGCGGACTTCAGCTCGGCGTCGAGCCCGGCGGCATCGGGGAAGCCCGCGATGCTGGTGCCGAGATATTTATATGCGCCGAAGTCACCGGTGAGCAGTCCCGCGAGCACGGGGAGTACGCAGCGCACGTGGATGAAGTGGAACGGCGCGAACCAGGCGCTCGGCTGCGAGAACTCGAGGATCAGCAGCGTGCCTTCGGCGCGCAGGATGCGACGCAGTTCGCCGAGACCTTTCGCCCGGTCTTCGAAATTGCGGACGCCGTAGGCGATCGTGACGACATCTTGGGATGCGTCGGCGATGGGCAGCTTCATGCAGTCGCCGGTCTTGAACTCCAGGGCGACGCCCTCCTGCTTCGCGCGGACGCGGCCGATCTCGAGCATCGGCTCGCAGAAGTCGTAGCCGACGACGGCGCAGTCGGCAGGAAGGTCGCGGCGTAGGGCGAAGGCGACGTCGCCGCTGCCGGTGGCGAGGTCCGCCACGGTCTTGGGCTGGGCTGCCTTGGCGGCGGCCACGAGCTGTTCGCGCCAGCCGACGCACAGGCCGAGGCTGAGGACGCGGTTCGCGAAGTCGTAACGGGAGGCGATCCCGGAGAACATGCGTTGGACGGCGGAGCCTTCGGGCATGGGCTTACCCTCCGCACATTGCGGAGAAGGTCAAGTGAGTGAGATACAGGGACAGGGACAGGGGCTGGGAAAGGTTTCAATGCCTAGGGAGAGACGCAGGAGCAGGGAGCCCGGCTCTGTGCTGTCAGAGGTCTCCTCTGTTTTCTAGCCCTGTCCGTGTCCCTGCCCCTGTCTCTCACGAAGTGAAAACACCCCCGCCCATGAGGACGCGGTCGTGGTAGACGGCGAGGACTTGGCCGGGGGCGAGCCCGCGCTGGGTCTCGGCGAAGCGGAGACGGACGGTGCCGTCGGCCTGAGGGATGAAGCGGGCGGGTGTGGCTTTGTCGCGGTAACGCACGCGGGCCAGGATGTCCTGTTCGCCGACGACGGGCCGGTTGATCCAGGTGAAGTCGCGGGCGCTGGCTTCGCTGGTGTAGAGCCACGGGGCGTCGGGCTTATCGAAGGCCACGTGCAGGGTGTGGGTCGCGAAATCCTTCTTCACGACGACGAAGTACTCGTGGTCGGTGTTCGAGGGCAGGCCGATGCCCTTGCGCTGGCCGATGGTGTAGCGGTGAAGGCCGCGATGCTGGCCGATCGCCTTGCCGGCGGCGTTCACGATCGGGCCGGGTGCGTCGGGAATATGACGCTCGAGGAAGTCCTGGACCGGCACCTGGCCTAGGAAGCAGATGCCTTGGCTGTCCTTGCGTTCGGCGTTCGGCAGCTGCGCGTCGGCGGCGAGCTGGCGCACTTCGGGCTTCAGCAGTTCGCCGATCGGGAAGATCGCCTTCGCGAGCTGTTCCTGACGCAGCAGCGCGAGGAAGTAGGACTGGTCCTTGTTCGGGTCGAGGCCTTCGAGGAGATCGAACGTCCCGTCGGCATTTTCGCGACGGCGCGCGTAGTGGCCGGTCGCGATGACGTCGAAACCATCCTTGAGCGCCTTGCGCAAGAAGACGCCGAACTTCATCTCGCGGTTGCAGATGATGTCGGGGTTCGGGGTCAGGCCGCGCCGGTAGCCGTCGACGAGGTATTGGACGACCGTGTCGCGGTAGTCTTGGACGAGGTCGATGATCCGGAAGGGCAGGCCGAGGTGTGCGGCGACCGCTTGGGCATTACGGACGTCGTCCTCCCAAGGGCATTCGCCCGGGAAGGGTAGGCCTTCCTCGTTCATCCAGGTCCGGAAGTAGGCCGCCTGCACCTCATGCCCTTGCTGCTTGAGCAGAAGGGCCGCCACGGCGCTGTCTACGCCGCCGGAAAGGGCTACCAAGACCTTGGACATGCGGACACAGGGTAGGAGTCCCCGGGCGGGCAGGGCGAGAGCGGAGATGGGGCCCGCCGGAATGCGTTGGACTGGCCCCGGGAGGCTGGTAATTTCGGTCCGTTCTCATGAAAGCGCGAACCCTCCTCGTCCTATCCACGGTGTTCAGCCTCTCCATCGGACTCCTTACCGCGGCCGACAAGAAGAAGGAGAAGGCTCCTCCGTTTTTCGGCACTAAAGCCATCGGCAAGAATATCATCACCGCCTCCGACCCGAGCGTGTTCAAGGAACTATCCGACGGCGGGGAAGCCATGCGCAAGGTCTTCGACCGGCGGATTTCGGGCTGGGCTGAGACGAAGGTCTGGCTCTTCAAGGTCGTTTATGCCGACCGTGCCGAACCGACGGAAGTCCAGGTGAACAAGGAATTTTCCGACGTCGCCAAGGCCAGAGGCTTGGCTCTTAAATACGCCAAGGCGGTCGGACAGCTGCCCGCCTGTCTGCGTCGGGATATCCGGTCGATCACCATTCATGACGGCGAGCAGCCTTTCGGCGGCGGCAACCAAAACATACTCATCCACCTCCAGCAGGCCGTGAAATTGGAGAAGGATGGGATCCTGGAGGAGGTCTTGTTCCATGAAGCCACGCACACTTCCATCGATGGCGACCACAGGGAAGCGGCCGGTTGGATCAGCGCCCAGCAGGCGGATGGCGGCTTCATCTCGACTTATGCCGCCGAAAACCCCGTGCGGGAAGACCTGGCCGAATCTTTCCTAAGCTACTTCGCGGTGAAGCACCGGCGGAGCCGTATTTCCGGGGATGCCTACTCCGCGATCACGAAGGCCATGCCCGCCCGGATGGCCTATTTTGAGTCCCAGAAGCTCGATCTCCGTCCCTGCGTGAAATAAGCATCTGGGGAGTGCCCATGCGGGCAGGCATCGCCCTTGCCCTCCTTTGGTTCACCTGTTTTCCTTGCTCCATGCGTCTCGGCCTCCTTTTCCTGCTGCTTGGTTTCCTCCCCCTCTCCGCTCAGAACGCCCAACTCGCGGGCATGCAGCAGGATCTCGCCGATCTGCGGACCGAGGTCGAGAAGCTGAAGCTCGAGAACGCTGACCTGCGCGCCGCCCTCGCCCGTCAGAAGGCCGGCCAAGGTCAGTCGGCCTCCACGAACGAAGCGGTCGCCAAGGCCCGCGCCGAGATCCTCAACGAAGTCGATCGTCGCCTGAAGCAGCAGACCGATGACGTGAACGCCGCGCTCGCTGAGCTGACCCGCCAGGTGAACGCCGCCCTTGGCAAGTCCGGCCCCGCCCCCGCGACGAAGTCCGCCAAGCCGACCGCCCAGGCCGTTGAGCCGTCCGAGGGCGCCGCTTCCGATCAGCCGCAGACCGGAGCTAAATATCGCGTCAAATCAGGTGATACCGTCACCAAGATCGCCCTCCGCCACGGTTCCAAGGTCGAATGGATCCTGAAAGCGAATAACCTTTCCTCGCCTGCCGCCCTGAAAGCGGATGTCGATATCTTCGTACCGCAGCCGGAAGCCTCCGGACGCTGAACCCCTCACAAGCAAAGCCCACATGGCCACCCCTCCTAAGAAGTCCCTCGGTCGCGGTCTCGGTTCCCTCATCGGTGGCGGCGTGAAGCCCACGCAACCGGCCGCCACGCCCGTCGCGGCTCCTGCGTCTGCACCGGCTCCGGCCGCCGCGCCGATCGCTCCGGGTCTCTTGTTGCAGGAGCTGCCGCTGACCTCGATCGTCCCGAATCCCCGCCAGCCGCGCCGCGATTTCGATGACGCCCAGGTCAAGGAGCTCGCCGACTCGATCCGCTCCGAAGGCCTCATGCAGCCGATCGTCGTCCGCAAGGTGAAGGACGGTTACGAGCTCATCGCCGGCGAGCGCCGCTTCCGCGCGTTCAAGCTCATCGGCCAGAAGACCATCACCGCTCGCATCATCGACGCTAGCGACGCTTCCAGCGCCGTCCTCGCGCTCATCGAGAACCTCCAGCGCGCCGACCTCAATCCGATCGACGAAGCCCTCGGCTTCGCTTCGCTCATGCGCGACTTCAATCTCACGCAGGACGCCGTCGCCGAACGCCTCGGCAAGCCGCGCGCGACGATCGCCAACAGCGTCCGTCTCCTCGCCCTCGACAATGACCTCCAGGGATTCCTGCGCAAGGGGCAGCTTTCCGCCGGTCACGCCAAGGCCTTGCTCGGCGTCGAGGACGCGGCTCACCGCATGCTCGTGGCGCGTCTCGTCATCGAGAAAGGCCTGTCTGTCCGCGCCACCGAGGCTGAGGTCAAGAAACTCTCCGCGACCAAGAAGGGTCAGCGCAAGCAGGCCGTCCAGGCCGTCGTGGCCGACGTCCAGAAGCGCCTCGCCTCCCACTTCGCCACGCCCGTCTCGGTCGTCCGCAAAGGCACCAAGGGCAGTATCTCGATCCCCTTCAGCAGCGACGACGAACTCGCCCGCCTGCTCGAGAAGATCGGGATCAAGCTCTGACCAGGAAAGGTGATGGCGGTTGACGGTTAGCGGTTGGCGGATAGGTGAATGCTAACAAGCAGGCAGCGGTTGTCGGTTGGGTAAATGCCGAGAAGCAGAGGGCGGTTAGCGGATAGATAAATGCAAAGAAACAAAAAGCCCGGGGTCAGGTGACTCCGGGCTTTGTTTTGGGTATGCTTTGGCTTTCCTAACCGCTAACCGCCAACCGCTACTACCTCGGCGGCCGCCGGCCGCTCAGTGCTTAAAGTGCCGCATGCCGGTGAAGACCATCGCCATGCCGCGCGCGTCGGCGGCGGCGATGACGTCGGCGTCCTTCACGGAGCCTCCCGGCTGGATGGCGCAGGTCGCACCGGCGTCGGCCGCGGCGAGCAGGCCGTCCGGGAAGGGGAAGAAGGCGTCGGAAGCGATGGCCGAGCCCTGCAGCGAGAGCTTGGCTTCGCCGGCCTTCCAGACCGCGATGCGGGAGGAGTCGATGCGGGACATCTGGCCGGCGCCGACGCTGAGCGTGCGTTCCTTGCCGGCGTAGACGATCGCGTTGGACTTCACGTGGCGGACGACGCGCCAGCCGAAGAGCAGGGCGGTCATCTCGTCGGCGGTGGGCTGGCGCTTGGTGACGACCTTGAAGTCGCGCGGGTTGGCGGGCTTCTGGTCGCGATCCTGGACGAGTACGCCGCCGATGACGGCGCGGACTTCGCGGAGGGTGTCGGCGCGGAGGCCGACCTTGGCGCGCATGAGGCGGAGGTTCTTCTTCTTGCCGAAGATCGCGAGGGCGTCGGCGTCGAATTCCGGCGCGATGATGACTTCGGAGAAAATCTCGGCGATGGCCTCGGCGAGGCCCTTGTCGATCGTACGGTTGGCGACGATGATGCCGCCGAACGGGGCCTGCTTGTCGGTCTCGAAGGCCTTGTGCCAGGCTTCGAGGAGGGTGTCGGCCGAAGCCACGCCGCAGGGGTTGGTGTGCTTCAGGATGCAGATCGTCGGGCGCTCGAACTCGCCGATGAGGTAGGTCGCGGCGGTGATATCGAGGATGTTGTTATAGCTGAGTTCCTTGCCCTGGAGCTGGTCGAAGGCCTCGTGGAAGGAGCCGTAGAGCGCGGCCTGCTGATGCGGGTTCTCGCCGTAGCGGAGGCGCTGGGCGATGGGCAGCGTGGAGGTGAAGCGGGAGGGCAGGCCGAGGACGTTGCCG
>JBILXR010000027.1:0-16096 GCA_044378215.1 Opitutales bacterium | reverse complement strand
TGCACCCGCGAGGAAGCCGAGAAACTGATCCTTGAGCGCGGCCAGAACGCCTACAAGGTTGGCCGCCTCGGCGACATCCCCGCCGGCGAGACCATCTCTTTTTATAAGAACGGCGAGTTCGTCGACCTCTGCGCCGGCACCCACGTCCGCTACACCTCCCAGGTGAAGGCGTTCAGGCTCCTCCACATCGCCGGCGCCTACCATCGCGGCGACGAGAAGAACAAGCAGCTCCAACGTATCTACGGCACCGCTTACGCGACCAAGGACGAACTCGAGCAGGCCATGGTCCGCGCCGAAGAAGCCAAGAAGCGCGACCACCGTAAACTGGGCAAGGAGCTGAAGCTTTTCCACATCGACGAGAAGGTCGGCCAAGGCCTCATCCTCTGGACGCCCAACGGCGCGATCGTCCGCCAGGAACTCCAGAACTTCATCTCTGAGCGCCTCTTCCAGACCGGCTACAAGCAGGTCTTCACGCCGCATATCGGCAACCTCGACCTTTACCGTACCTCGGGCCACTTCCCGTATTACAAGGACGCCCAGTTCCCGCCCCTAGTCGAACGCGAGGCCATGGAGATGCTCGCCAAGGAAGGCTGCGGTTGCGGCGAACTGACCAACCGCCTGGCGGACGGCACCGTGCAGGGCTTCCTGCTGAAGCCGATGAACTGCCCGCATCACATCCGCATCTACGCCTCCCAGCCTCACTCCTACCGCGATCTGCCGGTCCGTCTCGCCGAATTCGGCACGGTCTACCGCTGGGAACAGTCCGGTGAGCTGAGCGGCATGACCCGCGTCCGTGGCTTCACCCAGGATGATGCCCACCTCTTCTGCACCGAAGACCAGGTCCTCCCGGAAGTCCTCGGCTGCCTCGAGCTCGTGAAGATCGTCCTCAAGACGCTTGGCCTGAACGATTATCGCGTACGCGTCGGCCTCCGTAATCCCGACTCCGCCAAGTACACCGGCACCGCCGAGAACTGGGACAAGGCCGAGGCCGCCTGCCGCGCCGCCGCCGCCACCCTTGGCGTCGCCTTCTCCGAAGAGCCCGGCGAAGCCGCGTTCTACGGACCCAAGATCGACTTCGTCGTCCGCGACGTCATCGGCCGCGAATGGCAGCTCGGCACCGTGCAGGTCGACTTCAACCTGCCCGAGCGTTTCGACCTCACCTACAACGGCGCCGACAACAAGCCGCACCGCCCGGTGATGATCCACCGCGCGCCGTTCGGTTCCATGGAGCGCTTCGTCGGCATCCTGATCGAACACTTCGCCGGCGACTTCCCGACCTGGCTCTCGCCCGAGCAGGTCCGCCTCATCCCGCTCAACGACGACCTCAACGCCGATTGCGAAGCCATGGCCGAGGTCCTCAAGGCCGCCAAGATCCGCTGCAGCGTCGACGGTTCCTCCGATAAGCTCGGCGCCAAGATCCGCCGCGCCGAGATGTCCAAGGTGCCGCACATGCTCGTCGTCGGCGCCAAGGAGAAGGAAGCCGGCGTGGTCAACGTCCGCTCCCGCGCCGACAAGTCCTTCGAAGGTAACCGCACCCTGGCCGATTTCGTCGCCCTGGTATCGGCCGAAGTCGTCGAACGTCGCCTCAAGGCGCACGTCCCGACGGCCCCGGCCGCCCCTCAGGCCTGACCGTCAAGCCGTTTTCACTACTCCCCGGGGAACTGAGGTTGCCCGGCGGGGTCCTTTGAGCCTATACCCGAACCATGAGCCAGCCCCGTTCCTCCTCACGTCGTGACTTCCTGAAGTTCGCCGGCCTCGGCAGTCTCGTCTTCGGCGCCGGTTCCGCCCGCGCCCTCGGCGCCGACGGCCGCGAAGCCTCCGCGAACTCCGCGAAGCGTCAGGCCAAGAACGTCATCTTCATGGTTTCCGACGGGATGTGCTTCTCGGTGCTCACCGCCGCGCAGACGTATCTCACCCGTACCGAGAAGCGCACGTCGCATTGGATGAAGATGTATGCCGAACGCCCCGTCGTCCGCTCGCTCTGCGAGACCGATTCCGCCAGCGGCATCGTGACCGACTCCGCCGCCGCCGCGAGCTGCTGGGGCATCGGCGAGCGCATCGACAACGGCGTGCTCAACATCACCCAGGATGGTCGCAAGCCCGTGACCCTCGTGCAGAAGATGAACGCGGCCAAGAAGCGTTGCGGCCTCGTCACCACCGCCACCGCCACCCACGCGACCCCGGCCGGTTTCGCGGTCACCGTGGCCAAGCGTTCCGACCAGAAGACGATCGCCGCCCAGTATCTCGAGCGCGGCGTGGACGTCGTCCTCGGCGGCGGCACGCAGTATTTCAGCGATGATCTCCGAGCCGCCTACCGTAAGGGTGGCTTCGGCATCGCCTTGGACCGCGACCAGCTCCTGGCCGACGCCGGTAAAGCGCCGCTGCTGGGCCTTTTCAGCAAGAGCCACATCCCGTTCGAGATCGACCGCTTGAACTCGGCCGAACTCAAGGCTTCGACGCCCACGCTCGCCGAGATGACCAAGGTCGCCCTCCAGCGCCTCGGCTCCGCCCCGGAAGGATTCTTCCTCATGGTCGAGGGTGGCCGCATCGACCACGCCGCCCACGGTAACGACGGCGCCGCCGCCATCCGTGAGCAGGTCGCCTTCGACGAGGCCATCGCCATCGTCCTCGCTTTCGTCGACAAGAACCCTGACACCCTGCTCATCGTCACGACCGACCACGGCACGGGCGGCTTCAACGTCAACGGCCTCGGCAGCGAAGACTTCGATACGTCCGCGCCTTCGTACGCCGAATCCACGCCGGCCTTCGACCGGATGACCGCTTTCACGTCGTCGCTCGAGCTCCTCGGCGCCAAGACCAAGGGGCTCGCCCCAAAGGACTTCGTCGCGGCCGCCGAGCAGGCGACGGGCCTGAAGTTCAAGGCCGACGACCGCGCCAAGATTACTTCGACCAAGACGCTCTCGGCGGCGCTCATGAAGTATACCTCCATCGGCTGGACCAGCAATAATCACACCGGCGAGATGGTGGAGTTCTGCGCCAGCGGCCCGGGCTCCCAACTTTTCACGCCGCACCTGCGCAATGATCAGGTGCACGCGAAGATCCTGCAGGCGACCGGCGTGGCCTGAGGTCGGGTCACACGGCCAATGAAAAGGGCGTCCTTGCGGACGCCCTTGGTCGTGCTCGGCCTGGCGGCTTAGAGCTTCTGGTACTTCACACCGCAGCCGTAGGGCTTGGTGCTGGTGACTTCGGGGGCCTTGCCTTCCTTCACGGCCTTGACGGCGGCGAGGACGTAGTTGGTGGCCTTCTCGATGTCAGCGGACTTGGCGGAGGAGATGCTGTCGATCGCGCCCTTGTAGACGAGGGTGCCCTTGCCATCGATGACGAAGCAGTGCGGGGTCACCTTGGCGTCATAGGCGCGGCCGATGCTCTGGTTGGCGTCCTGGACGACGGTGCCGGGGTAGTAGGTGGCGGACTCGAGCTTGTGGCCGCCGGTGTTGATGACGAGCCAGACGGCGCCGGAGGCGACGACATCCTTCTGGAATTCCTGCATCTTGCCGCCGTCATAGAACTTCTTCACGAAGGGGCAGCCAGGGTTGTACCATTCAAGGACGACCGTCTTGCCCTTGAAGTCGGCGAGGCTGACGGTCTTGCCGTCGAGGGTCTTGCCGGTGAAGTCCGGGGCAGGCTGGCCGACTTCCGGAGCCGCGAAGGAAGCGACGGCCATGAGGCAGGCGAGGAGGGTGGGGAGGATACGCATGGTGTGGAGGGTAGGTGGATATATGTAGGGGCTGGTTCATACTTTTCAACCCCTTCGCAGGGGAGAGGTTCTTTAAATCTGCTCAATCCTCTCGTTTTTACATGGTTTTGACTCATGGGTTGCCAAATTGACCGAAAAGCCCGAATTAATCCTCTGTATGGCTGACGCCCGTTCCATCGCCTTGGTCTGCGCCAATGAAGCTTCCCTCTGGGCGGAGCTGCAGGCCCGCGCGTCCGTCGTCGCCCAGGCTGAGCCGGCCTTGGCACCGATGCTCCATCGTTACGTCCTGGACCGCTCCGGCTTCGGCGAAGGCATCATCCAGCGCCTGGCGGAACGCCTCACGCCCACCGGCCAGGATCTCCCCGTCGTCCTCCGCGTCCTCGGCGAGGCCGTCGCTTCCGACCGCGAAGTGCTTTCGCAGATGCGCGCGGACATCCGGGCCACCCTCGAGCGCGATCCCGCGACCGAGCACGCGTTGATCCCGTATCTCTGGTACAAGGGCTTCCACGCCATCTCGACGCACCGCCTCGCGCATACGCTCTGGAAGGCCGGCCGCAAGGAGCTCGCCACGCACCTGCAGTCGCTCGTCTCCGAGCACCTTGCCGTCGACATTCATCCCGCCGCGCGCTTCGGCGTCGGCATCCTCCTCGACCACGCCACCGGCTTCGTCGCCGGCGAGACCAGCGTCGTGGCCGACAACGTCTCCTTCCTGCATGAGGTCACTCTCGGCGGCACGGGCAAGGCCCGCGGCGACCGTCACCCGAAGATCCGTTCCGGCGTGCTCGTCGGCGCCGGCGCCAAGATCCTCGGCAACATCACCGTCGGCGAAGGCGCCAAGATCGGCGCTGGCTCCGTCGTGCTCAAGGACGTCGCCCCGCATACCAGCGTGGCCGGCGTGCCCGCCGTCGTGATCGGCCAGACCACCGTCGACGCCCCGGCGCTCGACATGGACCACTCACTCTAGGCCATGCCGCACTCGCGTCCAGCGCAGGAACGTCCCGGCGACGCTCGCGTCCTGGACTGTCTCTATCGCGTCGGCGCGTTCGTCAACGCCACTGAAGACCCGCGGGAGGCGCTCGACTTCATCCTCGAGGAGATCGTCCGCACCCTCAGCGCTTCCAGCGCCTCCATCGCGCTCGTCGAGCCCGCCACGGGATCGCTGCGCATCGAGGTCAGCAACGGCCTCGACGCCGATTCCGCCGGGAAAATCATCGACCAAGGGCAGGGCATCACCGGCTGGGTCGCCCTCTACGCCAAGCCCCAGCGGATCCCCGATGTCTCGAAGGATCCGCGCTACGTCGAGATCCGGAAGGGCATCCGTTCCGAACTGGCCGTTCCCATGGAACTCATGGGGAATGTCATTGGCGTCGTGAACTGCGATTCCGACCGGCTCGACGCTTTCTCCGAACAGGACGTCGCCTTCCTTTCGCTGCTCACCAACGAAGCCTCCAAGGCCGTCGGCCGTATCTGGCTGCTCCGGCAGCTCCGCTCCAAGGCCGCCCAGCTGGAAGCGCTCGTGCGCGCCGCGCAGGGACTCGCCCGGGAGCGCGACGAGCCTGGCATCTCGCTGGACCTGGCCCGGCACACGCGCGCCCTCCTCGGGACCCGCGCCTGCGCCTATTACAACCTCGTCGACGACGAACTGCAGCTGCGGAGCCTCGACGGCGACCTCGGCGCCTCGGCCCTCGCCCCGAGCATCGCGCTCAACCGGACTTCCCTCGGCACCGTGGTCACCCGCGGCCGCTCGGTCGTGGTGCCTTTGGCCGGCAAGACCGAGGAGTACCTCTTCAGCCGACTGTCCGAACCGGTGGCCTCTTCCTCGCTGCTCGCCGTGCCGGTGCGTTACGAAGACGACACCTTCGGCGTGCTCCTCTGCGTGGCGATGGGCGCCTACCGTTTCTCCGACGACGACAAGCACCTGGTCGCGGCGCTTTCTTCGTTCGGAGCCTCGTCGATCCAGAACGCCCGGCTCTACGCCAAGGTCTTCACCGTCGAGGAAGGCCTGCGTCGCAGCGAACGCCTGACCGCCCTCGGGCTGCTTTCGGCCGAGGTCGCGCACGAGATCCGTAATCCGCTCACGGTGATGAAACTGCTTTCGGATACGCTTGCCCAGGGCATGGCGGCCGATGATCCGAAGATGGAGGACCTGGGCGTCATGCGCGAGAAGATCGCCCATATGGAAGGCGTGGTCTCGCGCGTGCTCGGCATGAGCAAGGCCCAGTCCGGAGCGTTCCGCGCCCTCGATCTTCGTCAGGCCGCTGAAAACGCCTCCCTGCTCCTGCGTCTCAAACTCCAGCAGCTCGGCGTGAAGGTCGATATCGAGTGCGCGGAGGCCCTGCCGCTCGTCGAAGGCAATCCCGGTCAGATCCAGCAGATCTTCCTCAATCTCATGATGAACGGGGTGCAGGCCATGGCCGGTGGCGGTACGCTCACCTTGCGGTTGGGCGTCGAGTCGGGTCAGCAGGGCGACGTCGTGGCCGTGCGCATCACGGACACCGGGACGGGCATCCCGCCCAAGATCCTCCCCAAGATCTTCGATTCTTTCTTCACCAGCCGCGAAGACGGCACCGGCCTGGGTCTCGCCATCGTGAAGCGTATCCTGCGCGACCATCGTGGGGACATCATCGTCGAGTCGACCGCCCCCGGTGGGACGACTTTCAGGTTCTGGATTCCGGTGCACTGAGCAGAGGCTTGTTGGCGTTGGTGCGGCAGGTTATGAAGCAAGCCATGGATCGTTATGAAGACATGTTCGTCCAGCGTGGTTCGGCCTACGATCGGGCCATGCGTCGTCTTCCGCAGGCCCGCGCCGCGGAGTTCGCCCAGGTGATCGCACGCGCCGACATGAGGTCCGGCCAGGTCGTGGCGGACGTACCGGCCGGAGGTGGATACCTTCGCGGATTCCTACCCGCCGGCGTGGCGTGGGTGGGGCATGAGCCCTGCGCGTCCTTCCAAGGTGGTGAGCATGGCGCCTCGTCATCAGGTCGCCCGCTGCTGCCTTTCCCGTGGGAAGACGCGTCGATGGACCGGGTGATCTGCCTGGCGGGCCTCCATCATCAGGAAGACAAGATTCCCTTCCATTCCGAAGCTCGCAGGGTGTTGAGGCCGTCAGGCCGTTACGTGCTTTCCGACGTGCCGGCCGATTCGCCTGTCGCCGCATTCCTGGATGGTTTCATCGGCGCGCATAATTCCACGGGTCACTCGGGCACCTACCTCGACGGGAGGACGCAGTCGGAGCTGTCGGCGGCCGGCCTGCGGATCGTTTCGGACGAGCTCGTGCGGTTCCTCTGGATTTTCCGTGACGTCAGCGAACTCGGCGAGTTCTGCCATGGCCTCTTCGACCTCCGCACCGCCTCGCCTCGGTCCGTCGCAGAGGCCGCGGCGGAGCAGCTCGGGGTCGAAGTCGTCCCTGAAGGCGTGGGCTTACGCTGGGAACTAAGGACGGTGGTAGCGACGACGGCCTAGTTTTTCGTCGAGGTGCCGCGGCTGGCCAGCCAACGGCGGGCCAATCCCCAGAGAACGGGTACGAACGACACTACCACCACGATCAGGATGACCTTGTGCAGTTGATCCGCCAGCGGCGTGCCGCCGAGGACGTGTCCGAGCCAGACGAGCGAGTTGATCCAGAGGATGCCGCCGAGGATGTTCCAGCGGAGGAATCGCGTCGGCGCCATCTCGCCCATGCCGGCGGCGAAGGGCACGAAGGTGCGCATCAGTGGCACGAAACGGGCGAGCACGATGGCCAGCGGGCCTTTCTCGGCGAAATAGTCCCGGGCCGCCACGAGATGCCGGCGCTTATACCACCAGGTGTCCGGCTTCGACTCCATGGTCTTACCGTATTTACGGCCGAGCCAGTAGCCGGTCTGGTCGCCGACGATCGAGGCGACAGTCAACGCTGCGGTCAGCTCCCAAGGGCTGAAGTAGGCCGGCCGGTCGGCGTTGGCGATCGAGAGGACGCCGGCTGTCACGAGCAGGGAGTCTCCAGGCAGGAAGAATCCGGCGAGGAGGCCGGTCTCGGCGAAGATGATCAGGCACATCAGGCTGATGCCGCCGACTTCGATGGTCTGCCGGAGCCCTTCGGCGGTGTGCAGGTGCGACCAGAAAGTGCTCAGCCAGGATTCCATGCCGTGGAGTAGGACGGAAGCGGCGGATTGGCAATCACCCTTGAACGGCGGAGGCTTTCCCATCACGTTGGTTTCGTCGCATGTCGCCCGAATACGAAGCTTCCGCCATCCTGCTCCGCCGCGCCGCGCTCCAGCACGGTCTGGCCGGGCAGGCCGCCTTGGAAGGCGAGTTCGTCCCGCGCGCCAAGGTCTTTCTGGCCGAAGCCCGGGAGCTCCAGCTTGCGGCCCATCGCGCCGGCGTCCGGGGAGGCGAAGTCGCCCGCCTGCGTTCCGATGCCATCGACATCCTGATCGACGCCTTGTTCCTGCGCGCCGGACCGGCCGCGGTCTCGCTCAGCTTGGTGGCCACGGGCGGTTACGGCCGCGCCGAGCTCTGCCCGCTCAGCGACATCGACCTGCTGGTGCTCGTGCCTCGTCACTCCGCGGCGACCAAGGCCCTCGTCGAGGCGATCCTCTACCCGCTCTGGGATCTCGGTCTCAAGGTCGGCCAATCGGTCCGGACGGTCACCGAGTCGACCAACTACGCCAAGGATGACCTGCATCTGCACGTGGCCTTGCTCGAAACCCGTCATCTCTGCGGTTCGCCCGAGCTTTACGCGCAGCTCGAGGCCAAGACGGCGGCGTTGCTGTCGGGGCAGGCGTGGAAGCCTTTCGCCCGCGCGATCGTCGAATCCCAGCGTAAGCGACGCGAGAAGGCCGGCGGCAGCGCTTACCTGCAGGAGCCCGATCTGAAGAACGGCGTCGGCGCCCTCCGCGACGTCCAAGGCTGCGTCTGGATCGCCCGGACGGCCCGTAATGGCGTCGGTCCCGCCGGATTGGCCGCTTCCGGCTTCTTGCCGGCCGTCGACCTCCAGAAGTTCGAGGAAGCCAAGCAGGTGCTCCTGCGCCTACGATGCGAACTGCATTTCCAGGTCACGCGTCCGACCGAGCAGCTGTCGTTGGAACGCCAGAACACCATGTCGGCCGCGCTCGGCTTCGTCGGCACGCTGACCCAGCGTATCGGCGGGATGATGCGTGAGTATTTCGACGCCGCGGACCATATCCGACGTTGCGCGGAGATCGTCGAAGGCGCGGTCATGGGCGAACCTGAGCCCGAAGGGTGGGGCGCCCCGTTCAGCATGGACGGCCTGCGCGTCGTCCCCGGCGGCACCGTCACGGCCGAGCATCGGCTGTTGTTCGAAGAAGACCCCGGCCGCTTGGTCCGCTTGTTCCGTATCTGCCAGATCCATGAGGCCCGCCCTGACCGCGCCCTCTCATTGCTCGTCCGCGAACGCGCCCACCTGCTCACGCCCGAGGTCGCCCTTTCCGAGGAAGCCTGCAGCGCCCTGCGTGCGATGCTGACCGAAGGCGGCCGGGTCTACTCCGCGCTCAACGCCCTGCGCGAACACGGCCTCCTTTACCGGCTTGTCCCCGAGTTCGCCGGCCTGCACTGCCTGGTGCAGTTCGAGTTCTACCACCGCTGGACGGCCGACGTGCATACTTTGCGCTGCCTGCGCGAACTCGACCGCATCTACGCCGGCGAGTCGCTCGTGGAGCAGAAATACCGCGAAGTCGTGCTGGGTTCCGAGGCGCCTTCGCTGCTCTACGCCATCCTGTTCCTGCATGATATCGCCAAGTCCGGCGGTATCGAAGGCCATGCCGAACGCGGCGTACCGATCGCGGACCGGATCCTCGAGCGGCTCGGCTTCGACGCCCGCGAACGTGAGATCGCGGCCGGCGTCATCCGGCACCATCTGGTGATGGGGCTCTATTGGCAGCGCCACGACATCGACGATCCTGTTAACATCGAGCGGTTCGCCCGGCTCATGGGCGACGAGCAGGTCCTGCGTAGTCTTTTCGTCCATACCCGCTGCGACGCGCGCGCCACGTCGCCCGACCTATGGACCGACTTCAAGGACGGCCAGCACTGGTCCCTCTACCGCCGCACCTTGGCCCGCCTGGCCGACGCCATCGACGACGATCATGCCGTCGCCGCGGCGAAGCTCCGCGCGGCGACGGCCGTCCTGGTCGGGACGAATGTGCCGGAGGACGAGGTCGAGGCCCACTTCACCACGATGCCGTCGGGCTATTACTCGCACGCCGCCCCGGAGGATGCCGCGCATCATCTCCGGATGATCCATCGCCTGATCGCCTCGGTCTCCGCGGCCGAACCGGACGAGTCGTTGCGTCCGATCGTCGAGTGGCATGATGACGCGGGTTCGGGCCAGTCCCTCGTGACCGTCGTGACGTGGGACCGCGCCGGTCTCTTCAGCCGCATGGCGGGCGCCTTCGCCGTGGCGGGCATCAACATCGCCTCCTGCCGCGCCTTCTCGCGTGAGGACGATGTCTCCATCGACTTCTTCAAGGTCGTGCTGCCGCTCGGCAAGGAAGCTGTTTCCAAGGAACGTTTCTCCGCGGCCTTGGAAAAGTCGTTGCTCGAGGGCACCGACCTGCTCGCCGAGGTCGCCGCGGAGGAGCAGCATGCCATGCTGACCGCGCCCCGCCGCAAGGCCTTCGTGCCGCTCGCCGCCAAGGTGGAGGTCTACTACGAGGTCGATCTCGCCCGCACCGTGATCGAGATCCAATGCAACGACCGGCTCGGCCTGTTGTTCCGCATCGGCCGGGCCATCCAGGAGGGCGGCTACGCCATCACCTTCGCCAACATCGCCACGGAGCAGGGCTTCGCGATCGATACCTTCTACGTGATGCCCGAGCGCGGCCTGACCCGCGACCCGCAGGCCCCCGAGGGTTTGGCTGACGTCCTCCGGGGCCTGGTCAGCTGAACGGCGTCCCCCCTTGCCTTGGCAGGGAAACCCGCCAACCTCCGAGGTAGCCATGAATCCGCTGCTTTCGCTCCTGAAATCCGCCCTCATCGTCCTCGCCGCGGTCGTCTCTGTGCGCGCGGCCGACTCCAAGCCTTCCGCCATGACTCCTCCCAAACTTGAGAAAGCCACCTTCGGCGCCGGTTGTTTCTGGGGCGTCGAGTACCAGTACGCCAAGATCCCCGGCGTCCAGTCCGCCGTCTGTGGCTACGCCGGCGGTAAGACCGACTTCCCGACCTACGAAGAGATCTGTGCCAAAGGCACCGGCCACGCCGAGGTCATCGAGGTCACTTTCGATCCGACCAAGGTCACCTACCGCACGCTCGTGGAGTATTTCTTCAAGATGCACGATCCGACGCAGGTCAATCGTCAGGGGCCGGACATCGGCGACCAGTATCGTTCGGTCATCTTCACCCATTCGCCCGAGCAGCAGAAGATCGCCGATGACGTGAAGATCGGCCTGACCCTCGCCAAGGCTTTCAGCCGGCCGATCGCCACGCAGATCGAGAAGGCCCCGAAGTTCTGGAAGGCGGAGGAATATCACCAGAAGTATTACCAGCTGCGCGGCAAGAAGCCTTACTGCCACTTGGTGCCCTTCGCGGAAGAGAAGTAAGCCGTGGCCGAACGCCGCCAGGGGTCGGACGATGCGCTGCCTGGCCTCGGTCAGGGGGTGCCTGACGCCATCCCGGAGCGTCGCCGGCCGCTCGCCTCGCGGATGCGTCCGCGCAATCTCAGCGAAGTCGTCGGTCACGCCGCCTTACTGGGCCCGGAGGCCTTGCTGCCACGCCTGATCAAGGCCGACACCTTCGGCTCGCTCCTGTTCTACGGACCGCCCGGTTGCGGTAAGACCACCCTGGCCGAGGTCATCGCCGCCGAGACGCAGTCCTTTGTCGTGCGGGTCAACGCCGTGCTCTCCGGTACGCCCGAGCTCCGCGAGATCCTGGCCGACGCCCGTCGTCAGCCCTCGCGCAAGATCGTGTTGGTCGTCGACGAGATTCATCGCTTCAACAAGGCCCAGCAGGATCTTCTGCTGCCTGACGTCGAAGCCGGCGTGGTGCGGCTCATCGGCTGCACGACGCACAATCCCGGTCTCTACGTCGTCCCGGCCTTGCTCAGCCGCAGCCATCTCTTCCGCCTCGATCCGCTGACCCCGCCGGAGATCGCCACGTTCCTTGGCACCGCCCTTGCCGACAAGGAACGCGGCCTCGGCGCCCTGGGCGTCAAAGCCTCGCAGAAAGTCCTCCAGCAGGTCGCCGAGATGGCTTCCGGTGACCTCCGGCGCGCGCTCAACTGCCTCGAGACCCTCGTGCTCTCGGCGCCGACTCTCGGCTCCGTCACCGGCGAAGCCGTGGCTTCCTTCGCGCGCGAGCGTCGCATCCGTTATGACGACGGCGGCGACGATCATTACGATACCGCGTCCGCTTTCATCAAGTCGGTGCGCGGCGGCGATCCGGATGCCGCGCTCTACTGGCTCTTCCTGATGCTCGAAGGAGGGGAGGAACCCCGCTTCATCGCCCGTCGCCTCGTCATCTGCGCTTCCGAAGACATCGGTCTCGCCGACTCCCGCGCCTTGGGCGTGGCCACCGCGGCTTTTCAGGCCTGCGAGATGGTCGGCATGCCCGAATGCGAATACGCGCTGGCCCACGCGACGCTGTTCCTGGCGCTCTCGCCCAAGAGCAACAGCACCACCTCGGCGATTTCCGCGGCCAAGGACGCCGTTCGTAATATGCCTCGTCAGGAAGTGCCGCTGCATCTCAAGGACGCGCATAACAGCGTGAACAAGAGCCTGGGTAACGGTGGTGCTTATCGATACAGCCACGATCACCCTGAAGCCATCAGCGGCCAGGATTACCTTTCCCGCCCGCTGTCGCTTTACCATCCCGGTGACGCGGGTGCCGAGCCGCAGATCGCCGAGCGCCTCGCCCGCTGGCGAGAGCTCAAGGCGTCGATCAAGAAGAAGGACGGACGCCCGTGAGCAAGGTCGCGCCACGCCTGCCGTGGTTCGGGCCCGGCAAGTTTCCGCTCTACCTGGCGCCCATGGCGCGCCATACCGACGTCGCTTTCCGCCAGCTCTGCAAGGAGCAGGGCGCCGATGTGATGGTCACGGAGTTCGTCCAGTCGGAAGCGCTCATCCGCGATAACGCCAAGGCATGGGAGATGGTCGACTTCACGGAGGGCCAGCGCCCGATGGGCGTCCAGATCTTCGGGGCCACGCCGGCTTCCATGGCCAAGGCCGCCCGCTTGGTGTGCGACCGCATGAAGCCGGATTTCCTCGACCTTAATTTCGGCTGCCCCGCCCACAAGGTCATCGAGCAGAACGCCGGCTCGGGTCTCCTGCGTTGCCCGCCTTTGCTCTACGATCTCGTCAAGGCGGTGAAGGACGCCATCCCGGACGTCCCGCTGACCGCGAAGATGCGCCTCGGCTGGGATCATGCGACCATCGTGGCCGTCGAAGTCGCGGGGCGGCTCCAAGGGCTGGGCGTTGAAGCCATCGCGGTCCACGGACGCACCAAGGAGCAGGGCTACTCGGGCGAAGCCCATTGGGGTTGGATCGCGCAGGTCGCGGCTGCGCTCGATATTCCCGTCATCGGGAATGGTGACGTGAAGGACGGACCCTCCGCCTTGCTTCGTCAGAAGGAATCCGGGGTCTCGGGCCTGATGATCGGACGTGCGGCGCTCGGTAATCCTTGGATTTTCGCCCAGATCAAGGCGGCGCTGGAGGGCAGGGCGGGGGAGGCCGCCGAAACAGGCTTCCAGGCCCGCTGGGATTGCATGATCCGCTTGGCCGAGCTGACGATCGAGGTGCATGCCTCCCGTCTGGGTCATCGCGATGTCCGCTGGATGCTCGATCGCCTCCATCCGCTCACGCATGGGCTGCCCGGCTCGCGCAAACTCCGCGACCGACTCCGTCATTGCCTGAGCCTGGACGACTTGCGTCGGCTGCGTGACGAACATCTCGTCGAAGCGGCGCAGTGAATTAAAACCCCTATTCACAGGGGAACGATGAGCGTGTGACGGGCGTGCAACAGAAACCTCACATTCTTATCTACAGGGGGGCTGTTAATAACCTGTGCAGGGCTTGCACTTGTCCCTCGTCTCCGCGCGTTCACAAAGGCGTCTCGATTCGCACCCTACGGATCGAGACCGGACCCTTCGCCGGACACTAAACGAAGGAATCCCTTTTTAACCCTTCCAAACCACCTTTCATCAACGACTTACGGCGTCATTTCTTTCTGTCCCCAAATTGGCACAGAAGCAGCCAAAGAGTCGTGTCCGTCGCCTTGACGATTGTTTTACAAAAATACCTCACTTTCGGGCTTCCAAAGAGCCTGTGAACAACCTTTCTCAACCCTCCCCCTTTCTCATGTCCTCTTCCGTCAGTCACCTCTCCCTTTGGGAAACCGCCAAAAGCGAACTCCGTAACGCCCTCCCTCGCGCCGACTTCGAAACCTGGATCTCTTCATTGCAGCCGCTTAGCATCCTCGAAGGCAAAGTCCTCGTCCTGGAAGCTCCGTCGGTCCTCACCGAAGCCTGGGTCAACAGCAACTACGCCGAGATGCTCCGCCGCCAGCTCACGCTGGTCGCCGGACGTAACATGGACTATCGTCTGACGGCTTCCGTCGACGCCGCCCGGGAAGTCGCTCCGGCGCCGGCTCCGGTCGCCCGCGCTTCTCGTCAGGCCACGGCTTCGCCGGCTCCGGCGATCAAGGCGACCAACACTTTTGAGAACTTCATCGTCGGTCCGGAGAACGAGATGGCCCATGGCGCTTCGCTCGCCGTCGCCAAGGAGCCCGGCCACTACTACAATCCGCTCTTCATCCATGGCCCGACCGGTCTGGGTAAGACCCATCTGATGCACGCCATCGCGCATTCGGTCTACGCCGCCAACCCGCAGGCCCGCATCGCCTACATTTCTTCGGAGACCTTCACCAATGACTTCATCCAGGCGCTCCAGACCGGCAGTGTCGCTTCGTTCCGTCGCCGTTACCGCGAACTGGACCTGCTCCTGATCGACGACATCCATTTCCTCGCCGGCAAGGAGTCCACGCAGGACGAATTCTTCCACACCTTCAACGAGCTGCATAATAATCATAAGCAGGTCGTGCTGACCAGTGACCGTCCGGCTTCCGAGATCGCCAAGCTCCAGGAACGCCTCGTCTCCCGCTTCCAGTGGGGCATGGTCTGCTCCATCCAGGCCCCCGGCCTCGAGACCCGCATCGCCATCCTCCGCAAGAAGGCGGCCGCCCGCGGCCTCGACCTGCAGCCGGAGATCGCCGAATTCATCGCCTCCCGCATCGCCCGCAACGTCCGTAACCTCGAAGGCGCCGTCACCCGCATCGTCGGCCTCGTGGGCATGACCCGCAAGCCTCTCGAACTCGCCCAGGTCGAGAAGCTCCTCCACGACATCCTCGTCGAAGAAGCCAGCCACACCCTCACGGCCGAAGTCATCCAGCGTAAGGTCGCCGAGCACTACCGCATCCAGATGTCCGACATGACGTCCAAGCGCCGGATGCAGAACATCGCTTTCCCCCGTCAGGTCGCCATGTACCTCGCCACCCAGCTCACCGGCATGTCCCTCGTGTCGATCGGCCAGGCTTTCGGCGGTCGCGACCACGGGACGGTCATCCACGCCCGCAAGACGGTCGTGAACCAGATGGAAGTGGACGCGAACGTGCGCCGCACGGTCGAGTATCTCCGCGCCCAGCTGTCGATGAACCGCTGATTTTCAGTGCTCAGTGATGCAAAAAGGGCCCGACGTGTGTCGGGCCCTTCCTTTGGGGAGACTCGACCGCGCCTCAGAGCATCTTAATCGTCGCCGGAAAGCGGTAGATCTTCCCCTCGGTGGCCTTCACCAGTCCGATGATGGTCAGGATGAAGGCGGCGATGCCGACGACGATGAGGAGCGGAATCCCGATGAGCACGAAGCACAGCGGGATGCAGGCGATGGAGTAGATCAGGAAACTGAGCTGGAAGTTGAGCAGTTCCCGGCCTTGGGCGTTGATGAAAGCGCTCTCGTCCTTCTTCACGAGCCAGACGATGAGGGGCCCGATGAGGCTGAAGCCGACGAGGCTCAGCACATGCATGATCAGTCCGAGGTTCTTCTCGTCTTGGGTCGGGACGGGGTCGGCGGGCAGGCTAGGGGGTTCCATACAGAGTTTCTCGCTCAGCCGGACGCCTTGGGCGAGCCTTTCCCGAGCAAGGTCTTGCTACTTGGGGTCTTTCCACCTTCATCGAAGCGTTCCTTCCTAGTCTTTCCCAGGGGAGTCCGTGACCGGACTGAGATGAGGCTTGGCCTCGAACCCTCGTACCTGATGCGCCTCGGCGCCGTAGGAAGCGGATTGTGCAGCCCATAATATCCCCGTTTCCGCGAACTTCCCAGGTCTGCGCGGACAGCCTTTGCCTCCGGCCCTCGGGCCAACCTTTCCTCCCACCCTCTATCCTATGGTCTCCGACAA
>JBILXR010000162.1:0-4422 GCA_044378215.1 Opitutales bacterium | reverse complement strand
CATGGAACGCGCCGGCCTGCTCAACGGCCGCTTCGGCTGCGCCACGCCGGAAGAAGCCGTCGCCACCCACGAGATCTTCGCCGCCGCCCTGCAGTCGCAGGCCCAAGGCACGGTCGTCTCGCTCTAAGACTCTCATGCCCAAGACTCCCCGCCAAGGTATCCTCGCCGCCGGCAATTTCATCGTCGATTACGTCAAGGTCATCGACGGCTACCCGGCCCAGGATATGCTCGCGAGCATCCTGAGCGAGTCGCGCTCCAACGGCGGCGGCCCTTACAACGTCCTCAAGGACCTCGCGGCCATGAAGGTCGAGTTCCCCCTGGCGGCCTGCGGGCTCGTCGGCGACGACGCCAACGGCCAGTGGATCAAGCGCGACTGCCAGAACCACCGCATCGACGTCTCGATGCTGCATCTCAGCCAGGAGCATCCGACGTCCTACACCGACGCCATGACCGTGCAGTCCACCGGACGTCGCACGTTCTTCCATTGCCGCGGGGCCAACGCGCACTTCGACCTCAAGCACTGCGGGTTCGGCAAGACCAACGCCCGCATCCTGCACCTGGGCTACCTCATGCTGCTGGACCGCATGGATACCTTCGAGAACGGCCAGACCATCGCGGCCAAGCTGCTCTTCAACGCCCGCTCGGCCGGACTCGAGACCTCGGTCGACATGGTCAGCGCCTCGCACCCGCAGTTCCGCGAGATCGCCCTCAGCGCCCTGCCCCTGACCGATCACCTCGTGATCAACGAGATCGAAGCCGGCCTCGTCGTCGGCGAGGTCATCGACGCCAAGAACGCCGGCTGGCTGGTCCGCACCGCCGAACAGCTGCTCTCCCTCGGCGTGAAGAAGACCGTCACCATCCACACCGAGTTCGGCTCCGTCTGCGCCACCGCCGAAGGCCTCCGCCTCAAGCAGGCCTCGCTCAAGCTTCCCGCCGGTTACAGCAAGGGCGCGACCGGCGCGGGCGATGCGTTCGCCGCCGGCATGCTCTACGGCCTCCACGAGGGCCTCGGGATCCAGGAACGCCTGAAGCTCGCCGTCTGCTGCGCCGCCGCCTGCCTCGCCGACCCCACCCCCTCGAAGGGCCTGCGTCCGGTAAAGGACTGCCTCGCCTTGGCTGAGCAGTTTGGTTTCGGGGAGTTCTGATCCCTAGGTAGGGTCGCCACTGCGTGGCGACCTAGTCGTCTTTACTTCGGGCAATGGGTAGGGCTGACCGGCTCGGTCAGCCTAGGTTGAGCGAGCCGCTCAACCGTACCTAGCAACTAGGTCAGCACGCAGTGCTGACCCTACCCGATGCATTTCCTACCCCTGCCCCTACCCCAACCCCTGGCGATGCTCGCATCGCCATAAAAGACACCATTTCACCCCAAAAAGATGTCGCATTAGGTTTCCTTGGAACAAGACAGACACCCAGAGTGACCACTTCACCTCATCAAAGTGCGCCCTCTCCTCCTCGCCCTACTCGGAACCCTCTCACTGGGAGCGGCCGACCGTTACGTCAGCATCCAGGGTAACGATGCCTGGACCGGCTTGCTTGCTGAACCCAACGCAACGCACACTGACGGCCCCTTCCGCACCCTGCCCAAGGCCCGTGCCGCCGCGCGCGCCGAACTCACGGCGGGAGCCAAGGAAAGCACCATCCTGCTCCGCGCAGGCGTCCATGAAATCACCACCACGCTCAAACTCGACGCCGGAGACTCCGGCCTGACCATCGCCGCCTTCCCCGGCGAGCGTCCGATCGTCATCGGGGGCAGCGAGATCAAGGACTTCAAGCCCTACCAAGGAAAGATCCTGCAGGCCGACGTCGCCGCCCAAGGCTTCAAGGGCATCAACTTCCGCCAGCTGATCTTCGCCGGCCGTCGCCAGCATCTCGCCCGCTATCCGAACTTCGACCCGCAGAACCCGTACACTGGAGGCTGGGCCTACGTCGACGGAACCTACATCCCGATGTATGCGGAAGACCCCTCTGACAGTAAAAGATCGTTCAAGGTCCGACCGCAGGATCGTCGTACCTGGGCCCACCCAGAAGAGGTCGAGACGTTCGTATTCCCCCGTTACAACTGGTGGAACAACATCGTCCCCGTCGCCTCAGCCGACAAGGAAACCGGCGAGGTCAAACTTACCAAGGAATGCTCCTATGCTATCCGCCCGCTGGACCGCTATTACTTCCGGAACGCCCTCGAAGAACTCGACGCCCCCGGAGAGTGGTATCTCGATAAGCGAACCTGGACGCTCTACTTCTGGCCCGAAGAGCCGCTGTCCAGCCGCACGGTCTACGCCCCGAAGGTCCGGACGATCATCGACGTCTTTGCGGCGAAAAGCGTCACCATACGGGGCCTCACCTTCGAGTGCGCCGAAGGCACCGCCGTCAATTTCAGCAAGTGCGAGGACTGCCTCTTCGTAGGCAACGTCGTCCGCAACGTCGGCGACTACAACGGCCACGGCGTCAATATCGCCTCCGGCCTGCGCAACGGAGTCGTCGCCAACGACATCAGCCATGTCGGCGGCCATGGAATCAACCTGAGCGGCGGCGATCGGCTCAAGCTGTCATCCTGCGGCCATTATGCCGAAAATAACTATGTCCACCATGTCGGCGAATCCTGGAAGCACGGCGTAGGCGTATACTTCGCCGGAGTCGGCATCCGGGTCGCGCACAATCTCATCCACGACGGGCCGCGCATGGGCATCCAGTTCGCCGGCGGCAACAACGGTGTCGTCGAATACAACGAGGTAAGGCACATGAACCTCGAGACCTCCGATACCGGCGCGATCTACACCGGCGGGCGTGACTGGATCTCCTCCCGCGGCGCGGTCATCCGTTACAACTACTTCCACGACATGATCGGCTTCGGCCAGGATTCCAAAGGCCGGTGGGAGACCCCGACATTCGCCTGGGGCGTCTACCTCGATGACAATACCGGCGGCATCGACGTCATCGGCAACCTCATCGTCCGATGCTCCCGCGCCGGCATCCACCTGCACAACGGCCGGGACAACGTGATCGAGAACAACATCTTCGCCGACAACGGCCTCGCCCAGCTCGAATACAGCGGATGGACCAAGGATCACCGATACTGGAAGCATTTTGAGCAGGACTTGATCAAGACCTACGAAAAATTCATCGTCGAACCCGTCTGGCAGAAGATGCGCCACATGGACCTGCATCCGTCGAAGGCCGTGCTTGAGGATGGCACGATCATGGCGGGCAACGTGGCTGCACGAAATATCTTCGTCACGACAGCGCCCAGCTCGAAGGCCTACGACGTCAAGTCGACCAACTTCGCACATAACATCTGGAGTCAGAATCTTGTCTGGCACGCCGGCCTCCCCGTGCTCACGGGTCGCCAACTCGCGGGCAAGTCCATCGGAAAGAATCTCGTCGCCAACGCCGGGTTTGAAGAGGGACTCGACGGCAAGAATCCCAAGGCATGGGGTTGGCAGACCAAACCGAACGGTGCGAAATCGGAAATCGTGGCTGACGCCGCAAGCGGCCAGAGCGCGCTACGGATCGACGCCGCCCCCCCGCTGGTCAATAAGACGCAAAGTCTCTGGCTTAACTTCATCAGCGCTCCGATGATGAACCTGCAGCCCGGCAAGACCTATCGGCTCAGCGCCAAGGTCAAAGCCAGCCAGCCCGGCATGAAGATCAACTTCGTAGTCCAGTCGTACATCAGCAAGATCTACTACTGGAACAGCGCCAAAGGCACCTTCACCATCGGCAACAAGGGCTCAGGATGGGAGGAAGTGTCTTCGATCATCACCATCCCCAAGCCTGGAGAGAAGGGTTGGCACGAGCAGATGAAAGCCTTCAAGGTACGCATCGACCTGATGCAGGAAACCGGCAGCCTCATCGTCGATGACGTGTCCCTGACCGAGGCTGAACTGATGACCGAATGGCAATCGTGGCAGACGCTGGGCGCTGACCACGACTCCCTCGTGGCCGATCCGCTCTTCGTCGACGCCGCGCGCGACGACTATCGCCTCCGCCCGGAGTCCCCGGCCTTCAAACTCGGCTTCAAGGCCTTGCCGCTGGATAAGATCGGCCCCTATCAGAGCAAGGACCGGGCCTCCTGGCCTATCGTCCAGGCCGAAGGCGTCCGCGAACACCCGCTGGTCGCGCAGCCCATGAAGTGAACGGAGGGGCGGCACCACGTACTGTCCTAAACACATTCATTCTCAGGTGGCAGGTGGCATCCTATGTCGTGACGCGGTCCCGACCCTACCTGATTCGTTCCTACCCCTACCCTTCGCGACGCTCGGCGTCGCGTTAAAAGACACCATTCGAGCGTAAAAAGACACCCGATTGGGTTTCCTTCTTCTGGGCGTACGAGCATCCTTGCGCTCACCCCCAAGAAGCGACCCCATGAGCACCAAGAAATATAACGTCGGCATCATCGGCTACGGCTGGGCCGCCACGGCCCAC
>JBILXR010000161.1:0-4457 GCA_044378215.1 Opitutales bacterium | reverse complement strand
GGCGTGCAGTGCCGCAGCAAGGGCGACCCCGTCCTCTTCGCCAACGACCCGCCTGGCATGACCCGCGACCTCCGTCGCGCCACGCTCGACGCGCTCAAGGACCTCAACCAGCGCCAGCAGGACGAACTCGGCCATGCCGAGACGGTCACGCGCATCGCCCAATACGAACTCGCCTTCCGCATGCAGGCCAGCGTCCCCGAGGTCATGGACATCTCCAAGGAGAAGCCCGCGACGCTCGCGGCCTACGGCGCCACGCCCGGCGAGGCGAGCTTCGCCAACAACTGCCTGCTCGCCCGCCGCTTGGTCGAGAAAGGCGTGCGCTTCGTGCACCTCTTCGACTGGGGCTGGGATTTCCACGGCACCGGCCCGAAGGAGGACATCCGCGACGGCCTCACCGCCAAGATGGCGGCAACCGACAAGCCCGTCGCCGCGCTGATCAACGACCTCAAGGAACGAGGGCTCCTCGAAGACACCCTCATCGTCTGGGGCGGCGAATTCGGTCGTACGCCTTTCCGCGAAGGCCGCACCTCCAAGAGCCAGATCCTCGGCCGCGACCACTATCCGGACTGCTTCACGATCATGCTGGCCGGCGGCGGCGTGAAGGGCGGCTTCCAGTTCGGCGAGACGGATGAGATGGGCTTCGGCGGCGTCAAGGACAAGGTCCATATCCACGACCTGCAGGCCACGATCCTGCACCTCCTCGGCTTCGACCACGAACGCCTCACCTACCGCTTCCAAGGCCGCGACTATCGTCTCACCGACGTCCATGGCCACGTGGTGAAAGACATACTCGTGTGATCATAATGGGTTCGAGCGGCAAGCGTATCGAGGCAGGGACAGCGCCACGTGCTGTCCTAGTCCTTCTCACCATGGCCTGCGGGCTCTCCGCCGAAGACATCCGGTTCAACCGGGACATCCGGCCGATTCTCTCGGAGAACTGCTTCTACTGCCACGGACAGGACCCGAAGCATCGTGAGGCGGACCTCCGTCTCGATGTCCGTGATGAGGCCGTGAAGGCCCACGACGGCGTCACCGCGATCGTGCCCGGCAAACCCGAGCAGAGCGAGATGCTGAAGCGGCTGCTGTCGCAGGATCCGGACGACCAGATGCCGCCGCCGGAATCGAACCGCAAGGTCACGCCGGCGCAGATCGAACTCATCCGACGCTGGATCGCCCAAGGCGCCCCCTACGAGAAGCACTGGTCCTTCGTCCCGCCCGAACGCGCGCCCGCGCCCAAGGTCGCCGACGCGGGCTGGGCCCGCCAACCGTTCGATCGCTTCGTGCTCGCGAAACTGGAGGCCGACGGACTCAGCCCCTCCGCGGCCGCGTCCCCCGCCTCCTGGCTCCGCCGGGCTTCCTTTGACCTGACGGGCCTGCCGCCCACCCCGGCCGAAATCAAGGCCTTCGAGGCCGATGCGGCCCTGAAAGGCGATGCGGCCTATGCCGCCGCCGCCGACCGCCTGCTGGCTTCGCCCCGCTTCGGCGAGCGCCTGGCCCAGGAGTGGCTCGACGTCGCCCGCTACGCCGACACGCACGGCTTCAACAACGACTCCGCCCGCTCGATGTGGCGCTGGCGCGATTACGTCATCGAGTCTTTCAACGCGAACCTACCGTTCGACCGCTTCGTCACCGAACAGCTCGCCGGCGACCTGCTGCCCAAGCCGACGCCCGACCAGCGCCTCGCCACGGCCTTCAACCGCAACCACGTCATCAACAGCGAAGGAGGCATCATCGACGAGGAATACCGCGTCGAATACGTCGCCGACCGTGTCCGCACCACGAGCACCGCCCTGCTGGGCCTGACGATGGAGTGCGCCCGCTGCCACGACCACAAATACGACCCGATCAGCCAGAAGGACTACTATCGGATGTTCGCGTTCTTCAACAATGTCCACGAATACGGCGAAGACGGCCGTATCGCCAACGCCGTCCCCCTGCTCGTGACGCCGACTTCCGAGCAACAGCGACGCCTGCGGGAAATGGATCAGCGCCTGAAGGCGATCGACCTGAAGCTCCAAGCCACGCCGGCTCCTGCCGCCGTGCCCGGCGACCTGCGCGCGCGTCTCAACGCCGAGGACACCAAGCTTCAGCCCAAGACCCCGAAACCGGCCAAGCCGGCCGAAGCCCGCCTGCTCGCCAAGGACGCCGACGTGGACCCCAAACGCGGCACGACGCTCTCGGTCTGGTTCAAGGCGAAGACAGCCTCGCCCGACGCCCCGATCATCAGCGCCTTGGACCGCTCCGGCAACCCCGCCGCGGTCAGCTACGGTGGCGGACGCGAACTCCGCCTCGTCGGCGAGGAACTCGAATGGGCCGCCAGCCAGCGCTACCCCGCTTATGCGACGATCGTCCGCACGGTCGGAGCGAAGATCCGCCCCGGAACCTGGCATCAGGTCTCCGTGCACATCCACGGCAAGGAGAACGCATCGACGATCGCGTTGTTCGTCGACGGCGAGGAAGTCCCCACCCAGATCCGCCATGACGGCGTGTCCGGCGCCCCCGCCAAGCGCGACTGGCTCCTCGGCGCCGACGGCAAGGCCAAGCCTTTCGACGGCGAGGTCAGCGGTTTCCGCACCTATCCTTCCCTTCTCAGGCCCGGGCAGATCCGGCACGCCTACTGGCTGCAGTCAGCCGATAAGCTCACCGCCGAACAGCGGACCGGGGCCGACCGAGGCATCGCCCGACGTCACACCGGCAGCAACCAGACCCTGCAGGCCGAGCGCGATGCCCTCTGGACTGAGCGCCTGGCCTTCATCCGGAATCTACCGACCACGATGGTGATGGAAGAGATGCCGACGCCCCGCCAGGCCTACGTCCTCACTCGTGGCAACTATGATGCCCATGGCGAGAAAGCCGACCCCGGCATGCCCGAGCAGTTGATCGCGCCTTGGCCGAAGGATGCACCGCGTAACCGCCTCGGCCTGGCCCGCTGGTTCCTGCAGCCGCAGCACCCGCTCACTGCCCGCGTGGTCGTCAACCGCTTCTGGGCCCAGCTCTTCGGCGTAGGTCTCACGAAGAGCGTCGAAGACTTCGGCACCCAGGCCGAGTGGCCGAGCCATCCGGAGGTGCTTGACACCCTGGCCCGCGACTTCGTCGACGGCGGATGGGATGTGAAGAAACTCTTACGCAGCATCGTCCTGTCGTCGACCTACCGCCAGACCAGCGACGCCGCGCCGGCCCTTTATGCCCGCGACCCGGAGAATCGCCTGCTCGCCCGCGGTCCGCGCGTGCGCCTGACCTCCGAACAGATCCGCGACCAAGCCCTCGCGGTCTCCGGCCTGCTTGCCGAGAAGATCGGCGGACCAAGCGTCCGTCCCTACCAGCCCGAAGGCCTCTACAAAGGCATCGTGGTCGACGCCCCCTACCCCAGCACGACCTGGGAACTCGGCAAAGGCGACGAGCTCTACCGCCGCAGCCTGTATACGTTCTGGAAACGCACGGTCCCCCATCCGGCGATGCTGACCTTCGATTCGCCGGACCGTGAATTCTGCAGCGCGCGTCGCTCGCGCACCAATACGCCGCTCCAGGCGCTGGTGCTCTGGAACGAGACGGGCTACCTCGAGGCCTCCCGCAAGCTCGCGGAGCGCATGCTCAAGGAGGGCGGCGTCGATGACGCCGCCCGCACGGCGTTCGCCTTCCGCCTCGCCACCGGCCGCGCTCCCCGTCCCACCGAGACCGAGGTGCTCGTTCGCACGCTCGCCCAGCTCCGCGCCGATTTCGCGGCCCGCCCGGACGATGCCGCCAAGCTCGTCAAAGTCGGCGCCTCCGTCCCCGACCCGGCCCTGCCCGCCGTCGAACTCGCGGCCGTCGCCGGGGTCGCGAACCTGATCCTCACGTTGGACGAGACCATCACCAAGAACTGACCGCCATGTCCTGCCAACAATACGAGATCATGCATTCGCGGCGCGAGTTCCTGCAGAAGACCGGTCTGGGCCTCGGCGCCGGCGCCCTCGCCCACCTGCTCGGCGGTTGCGCTTCGACCAGCGCCGCCGGCGATCCGCATATCAACGGCCTGCCCGGCATCCCTCACTTCGCCCCGAAGGCCAAGCGCGTCATCTGCCTCTTCCAGTCCGGCGGCCCTTCGCACCTCGACCTGCTTGACCCCAAGCCCGAGCTCGAGCGACAGTTCGACAAGGACCTGCCTGATTCCATCCGTCGCGGCCAGCGCATCACGGGCATGGTGGCTTCGCAGGCCCGCCTCGCCTGCCAGCCGAGCCGTTTCAAGTTCACCCGTCACGGCCAGGCCGGCACCGAGATCAGCGAACTTCTCCCGCACATCGGCGGCATCGCCGATGAGATCTGCGTCGTGCGCTCCATGCACACCGAGGCGATCAACCACGACCCGGCGATCACGTTCTTCCAGACCGGCAGCCAGCTGCCTGGCCGCCCGAGCATGGGCGCGTGGACTGATTACGGCCTCGGCCGCATGAACGATAACCTACCGTCGTTCGTCGTAC
>JBILXR010000160.1:0-4472 GCA_044378215.1 Opitutales bacterium | reverse complement strand
CGGCGAGTTCTTCGAGCAGCATCAGCTTACGTTCGAAGTTCGGAGCGCCTTCGTACTGGGCGAACAGGTCTTCGCCGAGATCCTTCGGGGCTTCGAGGAGGGCGTAGAGGCCGCCCTTGCGCTCAGGAACGAGGATGGCGCGGTCCTTGCGGACGGCGGCGCGACCCTTGGTCCACCAGGCCTTGAAGGCGGCGGCGCGATCCTTGCCGGCGGGGAGGGAAGCGAAGTGGACGCGGTCGAGATTGGCTTCGAGGGCGTAGGAAGTGCATTCACCGGTCGGGTATTCGGACAGGAGGGCCTTGACCACGCCGGCCGGGTCGTTGGCGACGAGGTTGGCGATTTCTGCCTTGGTGGCGTCGGCATAGGCCTTGGCGACCACGCCGTTAGGGTTGATGAACTCGATTTTGCCGAGGAAGAAGGCGGCGTCCATGGCGTGGGCCTTCTTGTTCTGCTCAGGGAAGTCGATGACCAAGCGCTTGGTCGCCTCGTCGTAGGAACGGATGACGCCGATGCCCCAGGCTTGGTGGAGGCAGAAGGCCGGCTGACCCGTGGCTACCAGGTCGATGGCGGCCTGGAGGGAGTTCATTTTACCACCTTGTGGGGTCAGGGCCTTGTTGCTCATTGCAAAAGTGGGTTTTGGGGATAACAATTCTCACTTGCAAGCAGGAAGGCGGGGGTTTCGGGGTCCTGAGCCTCCGAGTCCGCTGCTCCTGCCCCTCCCATGGCCTTTAAGCCCGAAAAACCCTCAATCCACGGCGAAACGCCGGACACCCTCGGTGAGCGCCTGGTCGCCGCCGGCCACCCGCGTTATCGGGCCGGCCAGGTCTTCGAGTGGTTATACCCCCGCCGGGCCGAAACCCCCGAGGCCATGACCAATCTCCCGGCCGGGCTCCGAGGCTGGCTCGTCGAGCAGTATGATTTCGAGGCCACGGCCCTGGTCCAACGGAAGGCCTCCTCCGACGTCACCCAGAAGATCCTGCAGCGCCTCCGCGACGGCTCCCTGATCGAGACGGTGATTATTCGCGCCCCGATGGAGGGGGTCGGCCAGGAGAAGTCGCGCCGGACGATCTGCATTTCCACCCAAGTGGGTTGCGCCTACGGCTGCAAGTTCTGCGCCTCGGGCCTGGAAGGCTGGAAGCGTGACCTTTCGATCGGGGAGATCGTTTCTCAGCTCGTCCAAGTCTGCCGGATCGAAGACAAGGCTGACCCCGCCCGTGCCGCCGAAGGGCTGGCTTCTTTCGATAATATCGTGGTCATGGGCATGGGCGAGCCCTTGGCCAACTACGACAACCTCCTCGCCGCCCTCCGTATCGTCAACGCCCAGTGGGGCTTCGGCTTCGGCGCCCGTCGCGTGACGATCTCGACCTCCGGCGTGGTGCCCAAGATCCTCAAGCTCGCCGAGGAGCCACTGGGCTTCCGTCTCGCGATCAGCCTCCACGGCGCGACCAACGAGGTCCGCGACCAGATCATGCCGGTGAACAAGAAGTTCCCGCTCGAGGAGCTGATTCCCGCGGCTAAGGCTTTCGCCCGCAAGCATGGCCGCATGCTGACGCTCGAGTTCATCCTCATCGAGGACATCAACGACTCGCTCGAGCAGGCCAGGAAACTCGCCGTCATCGCCCGTGAACTCCACGCGCACGTCAACCTGATCCCGTATAACAAGGTCGAAGGCCTCCCGTGGGTGCGCCCCTCCCTGACGCGTCAGGACCGCTTCGTGAAGGAACTCCGCGCGCTGGGTGTCACGGCCACGCTGCGCCGCGAGAAGGGCCATGACATCGACGCCGCCTGCGGCCAGTTGCGCTTGCAGACGGAGAAGGCCGCCGCCGGCGGGGCGACGCCGCCTCCGGCGGCCGCTTAAGCCGTCAGCGCGGCGGCGAAGGCCTTACGGTCCGGCGCCTTGAAGAAGGCCGTGCCGGCCACGAGCGTGTCGGCGCCGGCTTCGCGGCAGAGACGGCCCGTCTCGACGTTGATGCCGCCGTCGACTTCGAGGCGGAAGTTCGCGCTGCGCTTCGCGCGTTCGGCGGCGATGAAGCGGATGCTGTCCAGCACCGAGGGCATGAAGGACTGGCCGCCGAAGCCGGGGAAGACGGTCATGCAGAGCACGAGGTCGACGTCGCCGAGGAACGGCAGCACGCGGCGCGGATCGGCGTCCGGATTCATCGCGATACCGGCGGAAAGTCCGGCGTCCTTGATGGCGGCGAGGGTCTTCGCCACGTCGTGGTCGGCTTCGACGTGCACGGTCAGGCGTTCCGCGCCGGCTTTGGCGAAAGCGGCCACGTAGCGGTCGGGATGGCTGAGCATCAGGTGCACGTCGAAGTGCAGCTTCGTCAGCGGACGGAGGTCGGCGACGACCTGCGGGCCGAAGCTGATGTTAGGCACGAAATGCCCGTCCATGATGTCGATATGCAGCCAGCCGAGTCCGGCCGCCTCGACCGCGCGGACGCCTTGCGCGAACGCGCCGTGGTCGGCGGCGAGGAGGGAAGGTGCGACGACGGCCGGGTTCATGTCACCAGGCCGTGGTGGCGGCTTGCCGGATCTGTGAAGCGATGTCGGCGAAGAGCATCGGCGCGACGCTGAGTTCCTCGGCCACGGGGTCGCCGGCGTTCTGCAGGGTGGTGGTGGCGACGAAGATGCGGTCCTTGAAGAGCGTGCGCGCCCCGCCCTGGGCGGTCAGCGTGGCGCGGACCTCGAACGTCACGCGGAAACTGTTGAAGGCGAACGCGTCGCCGGGCTTCGTGGTGAAGCCCGCGCGGCGGTAGTCCGTCACTTCGGTCGTCAGCAAGGCGTCGCCGGCGGCGAGGCGCACGCGCGGGTCGCCGGCGAACGCGTCGTTCAGTTTGCCGTGCAGGACGGCGTGCGTGCCGGTGCGCGACGTAGCGTTGCGCACCGGGGCGATCTCCAGCGAGCGGAAGGCGGGCTTAGGGCCTCCGGCCTGATAGGCGGAACATCCGCCGAGCAGCAGGGCGGCGCCGAGCAGCAGCCAGGTCTTCATTTTTTCTCCGGGCCGACGGGGGCCTTGGTGCCTTCCTTCTTGAAGCCGAGGGCGTCGAGGTCTTCGCCGACGGCCTGCGGCTTGGCTTCCGTGGCGGCGCGCGGCCGGGGCATGGTGCCGAGGAGCCGGTCGGCGAGGGTCTTCGGCGGGGTGGGGTCTTTCTCGATCGTGGCAAGTAGCGTCTCCGCTTCTTTGGCGGCGACGGATTCTGGCGCGATGTTGCGGCAGGCGTTGGCCATCAGCTTGGCCGCTTCCGGGTTGTTTCGGTTGAAGAAGTAGAAGCGGGCGAGGCTCAGGCGGGCGCGGGCGGCCCGATCCCGCAGGACGGCGATCTGCTCGATGGCGACCTTGGCCCGCGGGTCGTTGGGGAACTGGTCCGCCAGCGTCCGCCAATGGTCGGCGGCTTCGAGGGTGGTCGCCTGATCCCAGGCGGGGCCGAGAGATTCCTGGGCGCGGAGCTGCGCGAGCAGCTCGAGGGCCTCCGGCGTGAACTTCGAGGTCGGGTAGTCGCTGACGAGTCGTTCGAGTGCGTCGTTGGTCTTCGCCAGGAGGTCGCGCTCCATGCCGAGCCGAGCGATGCGGATCAGGCATTCATCCGCCTTCGGCCCATTGGGCGCGAGTCGAATGGTCTTCTCCCAGGCTCCGATGGCGCTGTCCCGGTCGCTGAACCAAGGGAACCAGCCGCCGAGCCGACGTCGTTCGCCTTCAGCCAGGCGGTTCGCGATGTCGAACTGCAGGTCGACCGCGCCGGCGAAGCCAGGGAAGCCGGAATGGCGGGCGAAGATGTCGTCGATGATGTTCGTGGCTTTCTCGAATTCACCTCGGGCGGCGAAGATGCGGGCGCGGGTGAGCAGGGCGATGGCCTCGGCTTCTGCGCCGGCATTGGCTTCGGCGATGACCTCCCACTCCTGGAGGGCTCCGCCGATGTCGCCGGCGTCGAGACGGCCGGACGCGTGATCCATGGCGAGCAGCACGACGGAGAGCCGTGAAGGCGGGGTGACGTCGGCGGGGGTGCCAGGCTTGACCTGCCAGGCTCCGTCCACCCTGACGAATTCCGCACGGACATGGGCGCCGAGCAGGAGCGCTGCGGCCAGGAGGAGTTTAGCGGGAAGGTTCATGCCAGCGAAGGAGGGTCGCGCCCCAGGTCAGACCGGCGCCGAAGGCGACGATCAGGATGAGGTCGCCGTGCTTGATCTTGCCGTCTTTCCAGGCTTCTTCAAGCGCGAGAGGGATGGAGGCCGCGGAGGTGTTGCCGTAGCGGCTCAAGTTGGAGGGGAAGCGCTCCATGCCGACGTTGAGCTGGCTGGCGACGGCCTCGAGGATGCGGATATTGGCCTGGTGCGGGATGAACCAAGCGACTTCCGCCGAGGTCACGCCGCACTGCGCGAGCACGCGCTCGCAGGACTCAGCCATCACCCGGACGGCGTGGCGGAAGACTTCCTTGCCGTTCATGCGGAGGTAGTGGCGACCCTCGCGGAGC
>JBILXR010000159.1:0-4486 GCA_044378215.1 Opitutales bacterium | reverse complement strand
ACCTTGTCGACTTCGATGTCGACGATCTTGGTCATGTGCGTCTTCGCGAGCTGCTGGAAGATGACGATATCGGTGAGACGGTTGAGGAACTCGGGCTTAAAGGCGCGCTTGGTCTCGTCCATGATGCGGTCCTTGAGTTTCTCGTAGTCGCGGGTGGAATCCACGCCGACGTCGAAGCCGACCGAGTTATTGCGCTGCAGCACGTCGGCCCCGACGTTGGACGTCAGGATGATGATCGTGTTGCGGAAGTCGACGACGCGGCCGAGGGAGTCGGTCAGGCGGCCATCTTCGAGCGCCTGCAGGAGGAGCTGGATGACGTCCGGGTGGGCCTTCTCGATCTCGTCGAAGAGCACGACGGAGTAAGGCTTGCGGCGCACCGCTTCGGTGAGCTGGCCGCCTTCGTCGTGGCCGACATAGCCTGGAGGCGAGCCGATGAGGCGGGAGACCGTGAACTTCTCCATGTACTCGGACATGTCGATCTGGATGACCGCTTCCTTCTCGCCGAACATGCGTTCGGCCAGGGAGCGGGCCAGGAGCGTCTTGCCGACGCCGGTGGGTCCGAGGAAGAGGAAGGAGCCGATCGGGCGGCGCGGGTCCTTGAGGTCCGCGCGGGAGCGGCGGAGGGCGCGGGCGACGACTTCGCAGGCGCGATCCTGGCCGATGACGGCCGTCTGCAGATCCTGCTCGAGCTCGAGGAGCTTCTTGGTCTCCTTCTTCTCGAGACGGTTGAGGGGCACGCCGGTCCAGTCGGCCACGATGTGGAGCATCTCCTCTTCGCCGACCACGATGCGCTTCTCGTCGCGCTTCTTGCGCCAGTCTTCGAGCATCTTCTCGCGCTTGGCGCGGAGCTTCTTCTCCGAGTCGCGGAGGTTGGCGGCTTCCTCGAACTTCTGGTTGCGGGAGGCGTCTTCCTTCTGCTGCACGACCTTGTCGATGTCGGTCTGGACCAGGTCGATGTCGGCCGGGATGTTCAGGGAGCGGATGCGGGCGCGGGCGCCGGCTTCGTCCATGACGTCGATTGCCTTGTCGGGCAGGTGGCGGGCGGTGATGTAGCGGTGCGAGAGGCGGACGGCGGCCTCGATGGCGGCGTCGGTGTATTCGCACTTGTGGTGCTCCTCGTACTTCGAGCGGATGCCGCGCAGGATGAGCACGGCGTCTTCCGGCGTCGGATCGTCGACCTTGACGGACTGGAAGCGGCGCTCGAGGGCGGCGTCCTTCTCGATGTGCTTGCGGTACTCCGAGAGCGTGGTGGCGCCGACGCACTGGATCTCGCCGCGGGAAAGGGCGGGCTTGAGGATGTTGGAGGCGTCCATCGCGCCTTCGGCGGCGCCGGCGCCGACGATCGTGTGCATCTCGTCGATGAACAGGATGACGTTCTTGGCGCGCTTGATCTCGTCCATGATGCCCTTGATGCGCTCTTCGAACTGGCCGCGGTATTTCGTGCCGGCGACCATCAGGGCGAGATCGAGGGTGATGACCTTGCGGTCGAGCAGGATCTCGGGGACGACGCCGGAGGCGATCTCTTGGGCGAGGCCTTCGACGATGGCGGTCTTGCCCACGCCGGCTTCGCCGATGAGGACCGGGTTGTTCTTCGTGCGCCGGCAGAGGATCTGGACCACGCGGCGGATCTCTTCCTTACGGCCGATGACGGGGTCGAGTTCGCCGGCCTTGGCGAGTTCGGTGAGGTCGCGACCGAAGGTCTTCAGGAGCGAGAGACGTTCACCGCGGCCAGGGCGGGCGCCCTCTTCGCCGGAAGCACGGCGCGAAGGAGGCGGAGCGTCATCAGAAGAGTCTTCCGACGGAGGCGGCGTATCGCCGTCCTTCTTCTCGGATTCGTCGGCGGCGGAAGGATCGATGTCGGCGAGAATCTCCTTACGGCAGCGCTCCAGATCGACGTCGAGCTGCTGCAGGACGCGGGCGGCGACGCCCTCCCCTTCCTTCAGGAGGCCGAGAAGGATGTGTTCGGTGCCGACATAAGCATGACCGAGGGCGCGGGCTTCGGTGACGGCGTGGGCCATGACCTTCTGCACGCGCGGCGTAAGCGGAATCGTGTCGGGTGCCTTGGCTTCTTCGGGGCCGGGGCCGACCTGCTTCTCGACGGCGCCGCGGACGGTCTTGAGGTCGAGGCCCATGCGGCCGAGGACGTTGACCGCGACACCCTCGCCGAGCTTGATGAGCCCGAGCAGGATGTGCTCCGTGCCGACGTAGTTATGGTTGAACCGGCGGGCTTCCGCCCGGGCCAGTTCCACGACCTTGCGGGCGCGGGGAGTGAAATTGTTGTTTTTGTCCTTATCCATGGAAAGTGGGTCGGGGCGAAACGCCCGTAGGGGGTTGGTAGCAGTAACTATGCCCGAAGTGCGGGTAGGTTCAAGCGTTCCCCCGAAGTTGGTGATAACCTCGCCTTTTGCCTTTGCCAGCGATGGACCACGGCTGTTTGTTCATCCGCAAAACCATGGGTATCAGCATGCAAGCGGCGAGCGAGGCCCTCCGGGATCTCGTCAAGGGTCTCAAAGGGCGGAAAGTGGCCGTATTGGGCCATATGCGCCCCGATGGCGACTGCATCGGCTCCCAGACCGCCCTGTGCCGCATGCTCCTCGCCGAAGGTGTCGATGCGCTCTGCGTTAATCGCGACCGGATCCCCCCGAATCTCGTCCCATACGCCGAAGGCGTGACGTTCGTCAAAGGGGCCGATTATGACGCGACGGACCGGGTCGCGCTCACCGTCGACTGTGCCGATGCGTCCCGCGTAGGGACGGAACTGCTCGCCAAGTTCCCGGGCGGTATCCTGGCCAACATCGACCACCACGCCTCGAATCCGGACTACGCGCAGACGAACATCGTCGTCCGCGAGGCCGCCGCGACCTGCCACATCCTCGCCGCCGGCGCGCTCGCCCAGGGCCTCGCCGTCGACGCCGTCACCGCCAAGGCCCTGCACCTCGGCATCCTGACCGACACCGGCCGCTTCTGCTACCGCAGCACCACCGCCGACGTCTTCGCGATCATCGCCGAGCTCGTCCGCCGCGGCGCCGACCCCGCGGAGGCGAACTACCGCGTCTTCGAACAGGAAAGCCGCGGCAAGCTCGAGCTTACCAAACGCTTCCTGAACACCATCCTCTTCCACGAAGACGGCAAGATCTGCTCCGGTGAACTTACCCAGGCCGATTACGCCGCCACCGGCACCTCGAAAGAAGACAAGGAAGGCCTCGTGGAATTCCCGCGCTCCGTCGAAGGCGTCGAGATCGCCGTGCTGATGGAAGAAGGCGCCGACGGCATCCGCGGCAGCCTGCGCGGCCGCGACCCGAAGCTCCGCCTCGACCTCTGCGCCGGCAAGCTCAACGGCGGCGGCCACATGCTCGCGGCCGGCTTCAACATGCAGGGCTGCCGACTGCCCCAGGACCGCGCGAAGATCCTCGGCATCGTCATCGCCCACTACCGCGAGTACTCGGCGAAATGAGCGAACCCGCCGCCGAACCCGCGGGCGTCCTGCTCGTCGACAAGCCGCAGGGCATCACTTCCCACGACGTCGTGGACAGCGTGCGACGTCTTTACCGTACGCGCCGCGTCGGCCACGCCGGCACGCTCGATCCGATGGCGACCGGCCTGCTCATCATGCTCGTCGGCAAGGCCACCAAGGCCTCGGACCAGCTGATGGCCCAGGACAAGGAATACCTCGGCGAAGCGACGCTCGGTATCGTGACCGACACCCAGGACGCCGAAGGCGAGACGCTGGAGACGAACCCGGTCCCGGAAATCACCGAGGCCCAGGTGCGCGCCGCCCTCGCCTCGATGCTGGGCGACCAGTTCCAGGTCCCGCCGATGCATTCGGCGAAGAAGATCGGCGGCCAGAAGCTCTATGACCTCGCCCGCAAGGGCATCGAGGTCGTGCGCGAGCCTCGGGCGATCAGCATCTCCGAATTCGAACTGCTCTCCTGGCAGAGCCCGAAGATCAAGTTCCGCGTCCGTTGCACGAAGGGCACGTACGTGCGGACCCTCGCCTACGACCTCGGCCGGAAGCTCGGTCCCGGCGCCCATCTTTCGATGCTCCGCCGCACGCGTTCCGGCCAGCTCGACCTTGTCCGCGGGCACACGCTCCCACAGCTCGGCGCGATGACCGACGACCAGCTCGTCGCGGCGCTGGTGCCCGTGAGCGAAGCCGCGCCCGCCGCATGAGCCTGCCGCTCCATCTCGCCATCGGCGCCTTCGACGGCGTGCACCTCGGCCACCGCGCCGTGCTGCACTCCGCCCGTGACGCCGCCCGGGCGGACGGAGGCATCGTCGGCGTGCTCACCTACGACCCGCACCCGAGCAAGGTGCTGCGCCCGGAATCGTCCGTTCCGCTGATCTTCACGCGCTCCCAGAAGGACGAGCGCCTGACCGAAGCCGGCGCCCAGCTGATCCATCACGAGAAGTTCGACCGGAATCACGCCGGCATCGAAGCCGCCTATTTCCCGAAATGGCTGAAACACACTTTCCCGCACCTCAAGTC
>JBILXR010000001.1:0-53400 GCA_044378215.1 Opitutales bacterium | reverse complement strand
AGGAAGCGGATTGTGCAGCCCATAATATCCCCGTTTCCGCGAACTTCCCAGGTCTGCGCGGACAGCCTTTGCCTCCGGCCCTCGGGCCAACCTTTCCTCCCACCCTCTATCCTATGGTCTCCGACAATAAGCCCACCACCTTCCCGAACTCGACGCGCGTCTATGTGCCGGGTTCGCGTCCTGACATCCTCGTGCCGATGCGCGAGGTGAAGCTGGCCGACACCTCCCGTCCCGATGGCACGAAGTCGGCCAACGAGCCAGTCCGCATCTACGACACGTCCGGTCCCTGGGGCGACCCTGCCTTCCATGGCGACGTCGAGAAGGGCCTGCCGGCCATCCGCGCCGCTTGGATCCTGGAGCGTGGCGACGTCGAAGCCGTCCCCGGCCGCGAACTGAAGCCCGAAGACGACGGCTACCTTTCCTGGAAGCATGCCGAGACCGCCCAGCGCGCGACCTCTCGCAACCGTCTGGTCCAGTTCGACCGAGCCGAACGCAAGGTCTATAAGGGTAAGCCCGGCCAGCGTCCGACCCAGCTGGCCTACGCCAAGCAGGGCATCATCACGCCCGAGATGGAGTACATCGCCATCCGCGAGAACATGCGCCTCGCCGCCGCCCAGGCTGATTCGACCCGCCGCCATGACCTGACCTTCCAGCACAAAGGTGAGTCCTTCGGCGCCGCCATCCCGAAGGTGATCACGCCGGAGTTCGTCCGTTCCGAGGTCGCCCGCGGCCGCGCCATCATTCCGGCCAACATTAATCACCCTGAGCTCGAGCCGATGATCATCGGCCGTAACTTCCTGGTGAAGATCAACACCAACATCGGCAACTCGGCCGTGGCTTCCTCCATCGAGGAAGAGGTCGAGAAGATGCGCTGGTCCATCAAGTGGGGAGGCGACACGCTCATGGATCTTTCCACGGGCAAGAACATCCACCAGACCCGCGAGTGGATCCTGCGCAATTGCCCCGTGCCGGTCGGTACCGTGCCGATCTACCAGGCGCTCGAGAAGGTCAACGGCCGTGCCGAAGACCTCACCTGGGAAATCTTCCGCGACACCCTCATCGAACAGGCCGAGCAGGGCGTCGATTACTTCACCATCCACGCCGGCGTCCGCCTGGCCTATATCCCGATGACCGCCCGTCGCGTCACCGGTATCGTCTCCCGCGGTGGCTCGATCATGGCCAAGTGGTGCCTCTCGCACCATAAGGAGAACTTCCTCTACACGCATTGGGACGATATCTGCGACATCATGGCCGCCTATGACGTCAGCTTCTCGATCGGTGACGGTCTCCGTCCCGGCTCGATCGCCGACGCCAATGACGACGCCCAGTTCGCCGAACTGAAGACCCAGGGCGAACTCACCACGCGCGCCTGGGAGCGCGGCGTGCAGGTCATGAACGAAGGCCCCGGCCACGTGCCGATGCACATGATCAAGGAGAACATGGACAAGCAGCTGGAGTGGTGCCACGAGGCCCCGTTCTACACGCTCGGACCCCTCACGACCGACATCGCCCCGGGCTACGACCACATCACGTCCGCCATCGGCGCCGCGATGATCGGCTGGTACGGCACCGCGATGCTCTGCTACGTCACGCCGAAGGAACACCTCGGCCTGCCGAACAAGAACGACGTCCGCGAGGGCGTCATCGCCTACAAGATCGCCGCCCACGCCGCCGACCTCGCCAAGGGTCACCCTGCCGCGCAGATCCGCGACAACGCGCTCTCCAAGGCCCGATTCGAGTTCCGCTGGCCCGACCAGTTCGCCTTGGCCCTCGATCCCGAGCGCGCCCAGGAATACCACGACGAGACCCTCCCGCAGGAATCCGCCAAGACCGCGCACTTCTGCTCCATGTGCGGCCCGAACTTCTGCTCGATGCGTATCTCCGACGACATCCGGAAGTTCGCCGACGCCCAGGGCGTCTCAGAGACCGAAGCCCTCGCCAAGGGCATGGAAGAGAAGTCCAAGGAGTTCCGCGAAAAGGGCGGGGAGATTTATCAGTAACGGGTTTTAGCGGTGAGCGGTAAGCGGTTGGCGGTTTGGGGTAGAACCCAAACCCAGCCGTCTAGCCGTGATGCTGTCTCCTGGCCCTATGTTTGAACCCGCCTCGGTACTGTCTTTGCCAACCGCTATCCGCTAACCGCCAACCGCTGACCACTTTGTCATCTCCTCAACAATCCTCCACCGCCTGGTACGACTCGCCGTTGTACTACGACATGGTGTATGCGGATTATACGAAGAAGGAGACGCGTTTCATCGAGGGCATCATGAAGAAGCATGGCCCGAAGCTCCAGGGACCGATGCGCGTCTTTGAGCCGGCCTGCGGTTCTGGCCGTCTGCTGGAGTCGCTCGCCGCCCGCGGACATGTCGTCCATGGCTTCGACCTGAACAAGCACCAGGTCGCCTTCGCGAAGAACCGCCTCAAGGCCAAGGGCCTGAAGGGCAGGGTGTGGCGCGACCGTCTGCAGGATTTCACGGTGCCGAAGGGCGCCCGCTACGACGTCGCCCACTGCTTCGTCAGCACGTTCAAATACGTCGACACCGAGCTAGGCGCGGTCAGCGCTTTGCGCCGCATGGCCGCTTCGCTCCGTCCCGGAGGCCTGCTCCTCCTCGGACTCCATCTGACCGATTACAAGAACAGCCCGCCCGACCATGAGCGCTGGATCGGCCGCAAGCCCGGCATCCGTGTCGTCAGTGATACCTGGTCGGCCCCGGCCGATCGGAAGTCGCGGACCGAAGCCATGCGCACCCGCATGCGTATCACCGAGAAGGGTAAGACCCGCATCGAGGAGACCCTGTGGGATTTCCGCACCTACTCTCCGGCCGAGCTGAAGGCCCTGCTGGCCAAGGTTTCCTCCCTTAAGTTAGTCGCCTGCCACGATTTCCATTACGACCTAGAGTCGACCCGCAAGATCGACATGGCGTATTCGGATGTCCTGCTGGTGCTGCGCAAAGCCTGAGGCTGACGCAGGTCGCCGCTTCAGATCCGCTTCATCACCGACTTCGCAATCCCCTGGATCGTCAGGGAGCTGGTCGGGATGAGGTCAGGGTAATTCTGGTTCTCGGCCTTGAGGTAGACCTTCGAGCCCTGCTTGATGAGGCGCTTGAGGGTCGTTTCGCCGTCGATGAGTGCGGCGACGATGTCACCATGCTTGGGCGTGCCGGGTTCGACGATGACGGTGTCGCCGTCGTTGATGTCGGCGTCGATCATGGAGTCACCGCGGACGCGGAGGGCGAAGGATTCAGGAGCGCGACGACGGGCGCTGGGCGAGAGGGGGACCTGCATCGAGTCCAAGACACCGGAGGACTCGGTGTAGTCGGGGAAGCCGGCGGCGATGGAGCCGGCGAACTTCACGTTCTCGAAGGCGATGGCGTCGTCGCCGGGGCCTTCGTAGCGGATGACGGTCTCGGAGGTGTCGCCGAGGACTTCCGGGACGATCTTGTAGGCCCGGGCGGCGCCCGGGATGCGCTGTAGGACGCCCTTGCGCTCGAGGGCCTGGAGGTGACCGTAGACGCCGTTGGTGGAGGCGAAGCGGAACTTGGCCTGGATATCGCGGATGCTCGGCCAGTACGAGTGCTCGGCCACGTGGGCTTTCATGTAGTCGAGGATGGCCCGCTGCTTCTTGGTCAGTTCTTCCATAGTGAACGCATGTTCGATGAAAACTTGTTCACTGTCAAGCCGGCAGGCCAAAAGGCCATATAATCCTCAAAATCCGCCGAACCGGGCCTCGAATTCGGCCACCGTCCGCTCCATCCCGGGGTAGCAACGGGCGGTGATGGCCAGGGACTGCTCGCGGATGGCCTTGGGCAGCCCCCAGAGGGCTTGGCTGATCGAACCGGTGATGGCGGCCAGGGTATCGGCGTCCCCCCGGATGGAGGCGGCGAAGCGGACCGCAGATTCGTAGTCGGCCGTCCCGACGGCGATGGCCAGGCATTCCGGCACGCACCCTTGGCAGGTCTCGTTATAGGCGTGGGTCTTCCGGATCTCCGGAAGCTCGGGCAGGGGGCCATAGAAGCTTTCGGCCACGGCGCGGACGGCGTCGGGATTGCGATACTTGCGGGCCGTCCAGGTCGCCGCCGCGACCGCTTGGGCACCTTTGATGCCTTCGGGGTGGGCGTGCGAGGGGCGGGCGCTGAGCGTGGCGTGTTCGAGCACGGTCTCCAAGTCGTCGAAAGCCCAGGCCACCGGTGAGACGCGCATGGCGGAACCGTTGCCGAAGGAATTCCGTTCGCCCGGCGCACCCTCGTAGACCCAGCCAAGGAAGCCGCCGCCGAAGGCCGCCGACAAAGGGGCCAGGTGGCCGTTCTTCTCGTAGTAGCTGACCATGCCGACGATCCGCGGCTTATAGTCGCGTTCGCCGAGGAGGATCGTCTCCGCCACCGCCCAAGTGAGCAGCGAGTCGTCGGTCGGGCAGGACTTCTCGGCGAAGAGCGGGAAGCCCTCGTCTTCGTTACGGCTGAATTCGTGGACCGATCCGATGATGTCGCCGGCGATGGCTCCGAGCATGGGTCGACGCTGAGGGAAGGACTGGCTAGCCGCAATACCCGGTCTGCCTGGTATCTGTCATAGGCCTGTCCCGGCGAAGCCGAATCACATCAATCCCGGCGCCGGGATGACCGGGGCGGGAGCAGCCGGGGCCGGCGCGGTCTGACCGTTCGCGGCGGCGTCGTCGATCTTATCGATCTCCGCCTTGAGCAGGCCCATGCCTTCGTCGCGGAGCGCGGCCACTTCGCCTTCCAAGGCGGTGCGCTCGGCGTCAGTCTCCGCGGCCCGCATCGCCTCACCGAGGGCGCGGCCGCGTTTGAAGAGGTCTTGTGTGGCCGGGTTGGCCATCCCGTTGCGGAAGGCCTGCCCAAGCTTCTTCTCGTCGCCGCCGGCGAGGTCCAGCGCCATTTTCCGGGTCTCTTCGCCGAAGGCCTTGTAACGCGCCTTGGTGGTTTCATCCATCGGCGGGCGTTTGGCCGGGGTCGCGGTGGCGGGCTTAGGCGCGGCGACCTTGGTCGGTTGCGGGGGCGGCGTCGGGGCGGCGACGACGGCTTTTTCCACCTTGGCGGGCGGCGGGGCTTCGGTCGGACCGATGAAGCGGGCGATGAGGAAACCGATCGCCACGCAGAAGGCGGCGGTGATGGCGACGGACGTCTTATTCATGGGCCCACCTTAGCCCAGGTCCGGAGGTTGGCTACCGCTTAATCCGCTTCAGCGCACCAGACAGGGCTTCTTCGGGTCGAATTTCCAGCCGGGTATCAGGAATTGCATTGCGACCGCATCGTCGCGCGAGCCGGACGGCAGCTTCAGGTAAAGCTGATGAGCGGCCTCGAGCTGGGCCGGGTCGATCTCGATACCGAGGCCGGGCTTCTGCGGGACGGCGATCTTACCTCCCTTGATCTGCAGAGGCTCCTTCGTGAGGCGCTGGCCTTCCTGCCAGATCCAATGCGTGTCCATCGCGGTGACGTCGCCCGGCGCGGCGGCGCCGACGTGCGTGAACATCGCGAGGGAGATGTCGAAGTGGTTGTTGGAGTGAGAACCCCAGGTGAGGCCGCGTTCCTGACAGACCTGCGCGACCTGGACCGAGCCTTGCATGGTCCAGAAATGCGGGTCGGCGAGCGGGATATCGACTGCCTGCAGTTTCAGGGCGTGGTCGAGCTGACGCCAGTCGGTCGCGACCATGTTCGTGGCGGTGCGGAGGCCGGTGGCCTGCTTGAATTCCGCCATGATCTCGCGGCCGGAGAAGCCGGCTTCGGCACCGCACGGATCCTCGGCGTAAGCGAGCACGCCCTTGAGGTTCTGGCAGACTTCGATGGCTTCTTTGAGAAGCCACGCGCCGTTGGGGTCGAGCGTGATGCGGGCCTGCGGGAAGCGGGTGGCGAGGGCGCGGACGGCTTCGATCTCGCGCGCGGGGCTGAGGACGCCACCCTTGAGTTTGAAGTCTTGGAAGCCGAAACGTTCCTGCGCGGCCTCGGCCTGACGCACGATGCTCTCCGGCGTGAGGGCTTCCTCGTTGCGGAGGCGATGCCAAGCGTGCGCGGAGCCGGCCTCGTCGCGGTAGCCTAGGGTCGTCTTGCGGCGGTCGCCGATGAAGAACAGGTAGCCGAGCATCTCGACTTCGGAGCGCTGCTGGCCTTTGCCGAGCAGGGCGGCGACAGGCTTGCCTTGGAACTGGCCGAGGAGGTCGAGCAGGGCGGATTCGATCGCCGTGACGGCGTGGATGGTCACGCGCAGGTCGAAGGTCTGCAGGCCGCGCCCACCGGCGTCGCGATCGGAGAAGGCTGCACTTACGGCGCTCAGCAGTTGCTCGTAACCGGCGATTTCCTTGCCGATGAGCAAGGGCGCGGCGTCTTCGACGGTCTGGCGGATCTTCTCGCCGCCGGGAACTTCGCCCAGGCCGGTGCGTCCGGAGTTATCGGTGATCAGGACGATGTTGCGCGTGAAGAACGGACCATGCGCGCCGCTGAGGTTGAGCAGCATGCTGTCATGACCGGCGACGGGCACGACACGGACGGATTGGATGAGGGGAGAGGACATCAGAGGCGAGGGCGGGAGGACAAGAGGGCAGGAGGATACGAAGAAAATCAGGCTTGGGGCTTGGTCCGGGCGAGGAAGACGAGGCCGGCGGCCAGTACCGAGGCGACGGCGAGTCCGTAGAGGCCGTATTGGACCGAGCCGGTGGCTTTTTCGAGCTGGCCGAAGACCGTCGGGGCCACGAAGCCGCCGAGATTGCCCAAGGAATTGATCAGCGCGATGACCGCCGCGGCGATGCGCGCGTCGAGATAACCCTGCGGGATGGGCCAGAAGAGCGAGGAGGCCGATTTGAAGCCGAGCGCCGCGAAGCAGATGGCTACGAAGGCGAAGATCGGTCCGCCGGTCGTCGAAAGAAACATGCCCGTCGCCGCGATGGCGAGCGCGCCGGCCACCCAGAGCTGCGGACGTTTCCAGCGAGCCGCGCCGGCGGCGGCGAGATACATGCCCACGATGGAGATCGTCCAAGGCACCGAGTTCAGGAAGCCGACCTGTAAGTCGGTGAGGTCACCCATCTTCCGGATGATGCTGGGCAGCCAGAAGGTCGCGGCGTAGATCGTCAGCTGGATGGCGAAGTAGATGACGCAGAAGAGCACGATCTGCGGGTCGCGGAGCAGTCTGAGGATGCCAGGTCGTTGGGTCTGGCTGGCCTCACGTTCACGCTGCTCGGCCTCGATGGTCGTCTCCAAGGCCTGCTTTTGTTCGGCGGAAAGCCAGCGGGCGTCCCGCGGCAGGGAATCGAGCCAGAACCAGGCCCCGACGCCGATGACGACGGAGAAGAGGCCCTCGACGAAGAGCATGCTCTGCCAGCCTTTGAGGCCGAGCAGCGAGGTCTGCATGAGCGCGCCGGAGAGCGGGCCGGAAAGGATCGAGGCGATGGCCGAGCCGCTGAGGAACAAGGCGATGGCCTTGCCGCGTTCGGCCGAAGGCAGCCAGCGGGTGAAGTAGTAGATGACGCCCGGGAAGAAGCCGGCCTCCGCGGCTCCCAGCGCGAAACGCAGGACGTAGAATTCATTCTCGGTCCGGGCGAAGGCCATCAGCGAGGCCACGACGCCCCAGGTGATGGTGATGCGCGTGAGCCAGAGGCGGGCGCCGAACTTCTGCAGCAGCAGGTTGGAGGGCACTTCGAAGATCGCGTAGCCGATGAAGAACAGGCCGGCGCCCAGCCCGTAAGCGGCGCTGTCGAGCCCGAGGTCGGTGCGGAGGTGCTGTTGGATGAAACCGACGTTCACCCGGTCCAGATAGTTCACGATGAACATCAGGATGAACAGCGGCAGCACGCGCTGCTTCACCTTGGCGACGGCGGCGCCGAGATGGTCCTCTGATGCTCCGGCGAACGCGCGCATGCCGGCTTACTTGACGCCGGCCTTGGCGATGAGGGCGGCGAGCTGCTCGACCTCCGCGGGCTTGAGGTCCGTCAGCGGGGCGCGCACGGGGCCCGCGCCGTGGCCGACGATCGTGGCGCCGGCCTTGATGATGCTGACGGCGTAACCGGCGCTCTTGTTGCGGATCTCGAGGTAAGGCAGGAAGAAGGTGTCGAGCAGGCGGTTCTGCGTCGCATGGTCGTCCTTCGCGACGGCGTGGTAGAAATCCATCGCAGCCTGCGGGATGAAGTTGAAGACGGCGGAAGAGTAGACCGGCACGCCCATGGCCTTGTAGGCCGCGGCGTAGACTTCGGCGGTCGGGAGGCCGCCGAGGTAGCTGAAACGGTCGCCCATGCGGCGGCGGATCGAGACCATGAGCTCGATGTCGCCGAAGCCGTCCTTGTAACCGATGAGGTTAGGGTTGCCCGCGGCGAGCTTCTCGAGGTGGTGCGGCTGGAGTCGGCAGACGTTGCGGTTGTAGACGACGACGCCGATCTGGACGGACTTGCAGACCTGGTCGACGTGCGCGGCGACGCCTTCCTGGTTCGTCTCGGTCAGGTAGTGCGGCAGGAGGAGTATGCCCTTGGCGCCGAGGCGCTCGGCTTCCTGGGCGTATTGGATGGCCACGCGGGTCGGGCCGCCCGCGCCGGCGAGGATCGGGACGAGTCCGTCGCAGGTATCGACCGCGGTCTTGATGACGGCGGAGTATTCCTTGGGTTCGAGGGAGAAGAACTCACCCGTGCCGCCCGCGGCGAAGAGCGCGGTGGCGCCGTAGGGCGCGAGCCACTGCAGGCGCTTGGCATAGCCGGTGGCGTCGAAGTCGCCGTTGGCCTGGAAGTCGGTGATCGGGAAGGAGAGCAGGCCGGAGGAGAGGACCTTCTGTAGTTCGAGAGGGGACATGGAGGGAAGCGGTAAGCGGTTAGCGGTTGGCGGCTAGGACGCGGTTGGCGGTTAGGTCAGATCGCAGAATTCGTGCGGGTGCCGTTGACGAGGCGGGAGAGGCCGAGGGGATTGGCGTTGCGCAGTTCGGCCGGCAGGGCGGCGTCCGGATAGTTCTGGAAGCAGACCAGACGGGTGAAGCGGTAGATGGCGTTGGAGCCGACGGAGGTGGTGCGTCCGTCCGAGAGCGACGGGTAAGGTCCGCCGTGCACGATGGCGTGCGAGACTTCGACGCCGGTGGGGAAGCCGTTGATGACGACACGGCCGGCGGCGGCTTCGAGACGGGCGATCAGCGCCGCGTGCTGCGCGAGCTCGGCGTCGGTGCCGTGGACGGTCGCGGTCAGGTTGCCGTGCAGGGCGCCGAGGACGGAGTCGACTTCGCGCTGATCGGCGCACCAGATGACGAGCGAGCTCGGTCCGAAGATTTCTTCCTGCAGGGAGGCGTCGGCGACGAAGGTCTTGGCTTCGGTCGCGAAGAGCGTGGCGACCGCGCGGTTGGGCTGGCCGCTGGACTTGCCTTGGGCGATCACCTTGACGCCGCTCTGGGCGGTGCGGGCGGCGAGACCCTTCTGGTAAGCCTGATGGATGCCGGCGGTGAGCATGACGCCGTCCGCGCATTCCGTGAAGAGCGCGGAGAGCTTGGCGACGAAGGTTTCGGCGGCGGCGGAACGGGTCAGGACGATCAGGCCGGGTTGGGTGCAGAACTGACCGACGCCCAGCGTGCAGGAACCGACGAGGCCGGTGGCGATGGCTTCGCCGCGGGCGGCGAGGGCGCCTTCGAGCAGGAAGACGGGGTTGACGCTGCTCATCTCGGCGTAGACCGGGATCGGCGTAGGACGCGCGGCGGCGGAGTCCATCAGGGCGCGACCGCCCACGCGGGAGCCGGTGAAGCCGATGGCGCGGAGGGCCGGGTGCTTGGCGACCTGCTGGCCGATGACGCGTCCTTCGCCCATTAAGAGAGAGAACGTGCCTTCCGGGAGACCAGCGGCCTTGACGGCTTCGACGATGAGGCCGCCCATGATCTCAGCCGTGCCGACGTGCGCGTGGTGGGCCATCACGATGACGGGGCAGCCCGCGGCGAACGCCGAAGCGGTGTCGCCGCCGGCGACGGAGTAGGCGAAGGGGAAGTTGCTAGCGCAGAAGACGGCGACGGGGCCGACGGGACGGAGCAGCGAGCGGTGGTCGGGCTTGGGCAACGGCTTGCGGTCCGGGTTGGCGGTCTCGATGCGGGCGTCGATCCAGTCGCCTTTCTCGACGAGGTCGGCGAAGAGTCGCAGCTGGCCCATCGTGCGTCCGATCTCACCCTGGCAGCGGGCTTCGGGGAGGCCGGTCTCCTGCGTCGCGCGGGCGACGAGGGCGGGCGTGGCGGCTTCGATCCGGGTGGCGATGTCGCGGAGGAACGCGGCTTTCTTCTGGCCGGAAAGTCCGGCGAGCACCGGGGTGGCCTGGTCGGCCAGGACGCAGGCCTGGTCCGCCTCGGACGCGGTGGCGGGGAAGAAGTCTGGCTCGAGGGCGCCGGCGGTGGCCGGGTTGACGGAGCGGTAGGGCGCGGTGCGGGACTTGCCGCGGGCGAAGCCGATGAAAGAGAAGCCGAGGAGGGACGACATAGAGAGGTCAGGGGATAGGGGAGGGGCTGGCCGGAGGCAAACAAGATAGGGTCGAAGCGAGGGTTGCGGAACGGGAACCCGTCCCCTAGGAAGCTGTCACCCCACCATGCGCTTCCCTTTTCTTTGTGGTTGGCTAATGACCCTGGCCCTGGTCGCCGCCGATCGGCCTAACATCATCGTCATCCTGGCCGACGACCAAGGCTTCGGTGACCTCGGCGCCAACAACCCGCAGAGCAAGATCGCGACCCCGCAGCTGGATGCCTTGGCCAAAGGCGGCGTCCGTTTCACGGACGGCCATACGTCTTCGGGCGTCTGCACGCCGACCCGTTATAGCCTGCTGACCGGTCGCTACCACTGGCGCACCAAACTCCAGTCCGGCGTGCTCGGAGGCTTCTCGACCCCGCTGATCGCGAAAGACCGTCTCACCCTCGCCGGCCTCCTGAAGCAGCAGGGCTATGCGACGGGGTGTTTCGGCAAGTGGCATCTTGGTATGAGTTTCCCGCTGAAGAACGGCGGCATCGCCGACGACGGCGGCAACTACAGCAAGGCTTTCCAGGACGCGGCCTCGGTCGACTACGGACGCGATATCGTGGATGGCCCCTTGGAGCATGGTTTCGACACTTACTTCGGTATCAGCGCCTCGCTCGACATGCCGCCGTTCGTCTGGATCAAGGACCGGCGCGTGACGGAGATCCCGAGCGCGACCAAGACCTGGCTGCGTTCCGGTCCGGCCGGACCCAAGTTCGAAGCCGTCGACGTGATGCCTTCGGTCATCGATCAGACCATCGCCTTCATCGAGTCACAGCGGAAGGCCGACCCGACCAAACCGTTCTTCGCCTATGTGCCGCTGAACGCCCCGCACACGCCGATCGTGCCGACCAAGGAGTTCCAAGGTTCCAGCGGCATCAGTCCTTACGCCGACTTCGTGAAGCAGGTCGACCATGACGTCGGCCGGCTGCTGGCTGCGCTGGAGAAGCAGGGCCTGACCGAAAACACCTTGGTGATTTTTACTTCAGATAACGGCTGTTCGCCCGCGGCCGATATTCCCACGCTGCAGAAGGCCGGCCATGAACCCAACCACATCTACCGCGGACACAAGGCCGACCTTTACGAGGGCGGGCACCGCGTGCCTTTCCTCGTGCGCTGGCCCGCCCAGGTGAAGTCCGGTGTGAGCAATGCCCTGGTCGGCCAGATCGATTTCTTGGCCACGTTCGCCGAGATCACCGGCGCGAGCGTTCCGGCTACGATGGCGGAAGATAGCGTGAGCTTCCTGCCGGTCTTGCGTGGTGATAAGCCTGCGGTTCGCCAAGGCATCGTGAGCCAGTCGATCAACGGTAGCTTCGCGATCCGTGACGGTCAGTGGAAACTGCTGCTCAGCGCCGGTTCCGCCGGTTGGAGCTCGCCCAAGCCGGGTCCCGAAGAAGCGGGTCTGCCGCCGGTGCAGCTCTACGACCTTTCGAAGGATCCCGGTGAGCGTAAGAACCTTCAGGCCGAGTTTCCCGAGCGCGTCGCGGCGATGAAGGCCGAGCTCGAGAAGCTCATCGCCCGCGGACGGAGCACGCCGGGTCCTGATCTCGCGAACGACGTCGAGGTCCAGCTCATCAAGAAGAGCCCTGCCGGCAAAGCCAAAACCAAGGCCAAGAAAAAATGAGGGCCGTGTTCGCCGTCGGTCTGCTCGCGGTTGCGGCCTATGGGGCTGGCACCAAGGTGCCGGAGGGGGTCGAGGTGCTGCGCGATCTTGAATACGCGCAGGTCAAGGGGGTCAGCCTTAAGTTGGATCTCTACCGTCCGTCGGCCAAGCCCTCCACGCCCATGCCGTTGGTCATCTGGGTACATGGCGGAGGCTGGAGGAACGGTTCCAAGGCGAATTGTCCCGCGGCTTGGTTGGCGACCAAGGGGTACGCCGTCGCGAGCCTGGATTTTCGCCTGCTGCCTGAGCATCCGTGGCCGGCCCAGATCGAGGATCCGGTCGCGGCGCTCCGCTGGTTGCGCCAAGAGTCCGGAAAATACGGCTTCGACGCCGAGCGTTCCGCCGCGATGGGCGGTTCGTCCGGCGGCCACGTGGTCGCCCTTTGGGGCACCCTGCCTTTGCCCGCGGAAGATAAGGTGAAGGCCGTGGTGGACCTGTACGGTCCGACCGACCTACTGACGATGCCGCCCAACGTGCTTTCGGAAAAGCGCACCCGCGCCGACCTCGCCAAAGCCAACGGCGCCCTGTTGCTCGGCGGCATCGTCATGGACCAGCCGGAGAAGGCCAAGTCCGTCAGCGCCTTGCACCAGGTTTCCAAGGACGACGTCCCGTTCCTGATCATGCATGGGATGGAGGACCCCGGCGTGCCTGCCGATCAGAGCGAACGCCTGCACGCGGCCCTGAAGGCCGCCGGCGTCGAATCGACCTTGAAGCTGATTCCCGGCGCCGGGCACGGCGGCAAGGAGTTCGATTCGGAGGAGTCTCGGGTCCTCATCCGATCCTTCCTCGCCAAGCACCTGAGCCGATGACGGTCCTCACTTGCCTGCCGTGACGGCGGCGAGGTGCGCCCTCAGCCGCGTCTGCATGCGCTTCAGTCGGTCGGCTTGATTGGGATTGCCGGCGAGGTTGTGCAGTTCATCCGGGTCGGTCTGGTGGTCGTAGAGCTGACGTCCGCCGCGGCCTTCATCCCATTCGATATAACGGAAACGGTCCGTGCTGACGCTATGGCCGACCAGCTTGGTGTGGCTGGAGATCATCGTACTGAAGACGACCGCCTTCCCTTTGCCCGTCGGGTCCGTGAGCAGCGGCTGCAGGCTCGTGCCTTGCACGCTCGCCGGCGTGGGCAGTCCGGCTAGGCCGGTGAGGGTGGGGTAGATGTCGACCTGTTCGACCAGCGCCTGACTTGCGGCCGGTTTCACGCCCGGGGCGGTGATGATGAGCGGGACGCGGCAGCTGCCTTCGAAGAGCGTCTGCTTGGCCCACAGGCCGTGCTCGCCGAGCTGGTAGCCATGGTCACCCGTCAGCACGACGATCGTGTTCTCCTCGAGCTTGAGCGCTTTGAGCTTGGCCAGCAATCGGCCGATCTGCGCGTCGGTCCAGGAAGCCGACGCTTCGTAGGCATGGCGGGCGTCGAGGGCCTCCTTCTTGTCGGCCTGCTTGAGCGCGAAGAGATTATTGTTAGGGCGCAGGGCCGCCGAAGGGACGAGGGCGAGATTTTCGCCACCCTCCTGGAAGAAGGGCGGGAGCGTCAGCTTCGATCGGTCGATGCCATCAAAGAAAGCCTTCGGGGCGACGAACGGCGTGTGGGGGCGGATGAAGCCCACCGCGAGGAAGAAGGGCTTACCCTGCCAGGCTTCGAGGGTGTCGATGGCCCGGTCGGCCACGGCGTAGTCGGTGAAATCCTTGTCAGGATGACTCGAGGGGCCGAAAGGCTTGTTGTAGGTGGCGTCCTTGCGTCCCTTGGTCTTGGCGGGGTCGGAAAGGTCTCCTTCGCCCTCTTGAGCGAGTTTGGTCTCGCGGAGGATGGCGTTATCCAGTCCGAGCGGAGCGGCGAGTTCGGTGTCCAGTTTGGTCTTCGGATCCGCGACGTGGAAGACCTTGCCGATTCGTCCGGACAGGTAACCTGCATTCTTGAAAGCCTGCGGCAAAGTCACGACGTCAGGCAGGGCGACGCGTAGGCTGGTCGTCAGGTCGTAGACCTTGGTCCGCTCTGGGTAGCAACCCGTGAGGAACGAACAGCGCGAAGGGTTGCAGAGCGCGAATTGCGTGTAGGCCCGCTGGAAGCGGACGCCGCGGGCCGCGAGCGCGTCCATGTTCGGGGTGCGGGCGGCCGGATCGCCGTAGCTGCCGAGGGTGGTCGTCAGGTCGTCGACGATGATGAAGAGCACGTTAGGCCGGTCGGCGCCCGAGCAGAGGGCGGCGAACAGCGTGAGCAGGATGGCGGGGAGCTTCATCTTAAAGGAAACCCCGTGGGCGGCGCCGGAGTTGCGGATCAGTCGGCTAGCTGCGCGATCAGCTTGAGCGTCTCGGTCGGCGACTGGTGCGTCTTCGCGGCGTTGTGCAGGCCGGGAGGTAGGACTTCGACGGCCATGTCCTTGAGTTCTTCGAGGCGGGCGCAGAGCTTGTCGAGGCAGGCGTCGGTCTGCTGGGCGTCGGCCCAGACGTCGTAGATGGTCACCATCTCGCCGGGTTGGTCGCCGTCGATCTCGCCTTCGCCGACCTCGTAGTCGCAGTCGAGGAGTTCGTCCCAGAAATTGGCGTCGAGGTCGAGGGCGTCCTCGAGCTCATACAGCCGGATGCCGTTCATCCATTCGTTGAGCAGCGCGAAGGCCTCGTGATGCGCGGGGAGGACTTCGGTGAAGGTGTCCCGGATGCCGACCGCGATGAGCGTGAGGCCTTCGACCGTGTCGCCCAGCTGGGGGCCGTCGAAGGGAGGAGTCGGTTCGGAGGACATGCGCAGAAAGGAGGAGGGGTCGGGGGCGGAGCGCCAGCCAAATCACTTCGCGCCGCCGCCGATGCCGGCGAGGAGCTTCTCGAGGCCCTTACCGTAGCGGACGTAGGAGTCGAAACGCTCCTGCGGGGAGGCTTTGGTGCCTTCACCGAGGTGGACGATGCTGGCCACGTGCGGTTCGATGGAGACGCCGGCCTTGTAGCCGCGGGCGATGAGGTCGGTGAGGATCTCACGGACGAGCGCGTCGCCTTCGCCGGCGTAGGTGAACGCGCTGCTCTTGCCGCCCTCGGGATTACGGCGGCAGTCTTTGATGTGGACGTATTCCACGTAAGGCAGGATCTCGCGGTAGAAGGGCATGGTCTCCTGGCCGTAGGACACCGTGTTGCCGATGTCGAAGAGATAGCGGACGCTGGGATGGTCGACGCTTTCGATGAAGCGGCGGGCGTGCATGCCGGACAGGCCGCCCCAGCCTTCGCAGTTCTCGTGCAGGAGCATGATGCCGCCGTCGGCGGCGAGCTTGGCCATCTCCTGGTAGCGGCGGACGCCTTCGTCGCGCCAGGCGTCTTCGGAGACGTCGCCGCGGACCCAGCTCATCGTGCGCACGAACTTCGTGCGGGTGCGCTGCATGCGCGGGATCAGGACCTTGAGGTCGGCAAGGTCGGTGGCGAAGTCGCCCGTGATGGGTCGGCTCCAGTTGCCGATGGCGGAGGCGTAGCTGCTGACCCGCATGCCGGCGGCTTCGATCTTGTCGACGGCCCGCTTGAAGTCGTCGTCGCTCACGGCCGGTCCGGAGAACTGCTTGCCGTTGAGGAGGCGCAGCTCGATGGCCGACCAGCCGAGGGCCTGGTGCGCCGCGATCTGGCCGTCGATGTCGTCAGCGGCTTCGTCGGCCAGTCCGGAGAGAGGGAAGGTCGGGGTGAACATGGTGCAGAGTGGAGGACTGAATTGATGGCTGAATCGAGGACTGAATCGAGGGCAGAATTGACCACGAGTCAGGGTCAAGGAGGTGTTGTTAGAGGGGTTCGGCTTGCGGGGGGAAGGGGATGGGCGGATAAGTGGCTGATGAGATTCGCCCCGATCTTGCTCTGCTGGTCCGTCTTGTGCTTTGCAGCTGAACCGGCCCGGAAGCTTAAGGTCTTCATCCTTGCCGGGCAGTCCAATATGGAAGGTCAGTCGGTCGTCGACCTGACCGGACGCGATTACAACGAAGGGAAGGGAACTTTGGTAGAGGTGATGGCCCGCCCGGGCAACGCCGAGCGCTATGCCCATCTACGCGATAAGGACGACAAATGGGTCGTACGTCAGGATGTCTGGGTACGTTACCAGCGCGAGAAGCAGTCACTACTCGCTGGCGGTCTTTCTGTTGGCTATGCCGTGTACGGCGGCAAGCATCACTTCGGTCCCGAATATCAGTTCGGACACGTCGTCGGCCAGGCCTACCGCGATCAGGTGCTGCTCATCAAGACCGCCTGGGGAGGCAAGAGCCTGTATCGTGATTTCCGTCCGCCGAGCGCCGGCGGTGAGGTCGGTCCTTATTTCACGAAGATGGTCGCCGAGGTGCGTGAGGCGCTGGCCAATCTGAAGAAAGATTTCCCGGCTTACGACGGCGCGGAGGTCGAGCTCGCCGGTTTCGTCTGGTACCAGGGTTGGAACGACGGGGTGAATCCGAAGACCGCCGTGCCGGAATACGAGCAGAACCTCGCCCATCTGATTCGCGATATCCGCAAGGAGTTCGGCGCGCCGAAGCTCCCGGTCATCGTCGGTGAACTCACCGGCCCATGGGTCGATGCGCCCAAGGAATGGACCGCCTTGCGAAAAGCCCAGGCCAACGTGGCGGAATACCCCGAGTTCAAGGACAACGTCGTGTTCGTCCCGACCCGCACCTTCGTGCGCAAGCCCGAGGACTCGCCGAATCCAGGCCATGGCCATCATGAGTTCGGCAACGCTGAGACCTACTTCCTCGTCGGCGACGCCCTCGGCAAGGCCGCCGTGCAGATGGCTGGCCGTGATCGTCAGGTGCGCCAGGTCCGCGGCTGGACCCTGCGGATCGACGAACGTCTGATCGCCAAGGATGCCGCGTCCGTCGAGAAGGCGGTCGTCATTCTGGATGCGCAACTCGCGAAGGTGGAGCGGCTCATCCCGGCCAAGGCGGTCGAACGGCTCCGCTCGGTGCCTTTGAATTTCTCGCTGCCTTATCCCGACCGCCGACCCACCGCCGAGTATCATGGCGGCCTGGCTTGGGTGAAGCAGGTCGGGCGGGAGATCGCCTTGGCCAAGGCGATCGAGTTCACGAACATCGATCGCTTCGAACCGGAAATCCGGCGCATGCCGGTGCTCGTCCTCCATGAGCTCGCTCATGCCTATCACGACCAGGTCATCCCGGGAGGCTATCAGAACAAGGATATCCTCGGGGTCTTTCAGCAGGCCAAGGCCGCCGGGACTTACGACGCGGTGAAGCGTTGGACCGGGGAAAGGTTCGTGGAGAAGCCCTCCAAGGCCTATGCGATGACCAATCAGATGGAATATTTCGCCGAGGTTACCGAAGCCTATTTCGACCGTAACGACATGGAGCCCTTCGACCGGGCGCAGCTCAGGGCCAAGGACCCCGGCGTCGTGCCGATATTGGAGAAAGTTTGGGGGCTGCGCGAAAAGTGACCCTTCCTCGGCCAATGACTTCTTGCCAGGCTCATTCCGGAATACGAATCATCAGAGCATGAAATCCTCCCCGGTATCATGGTTGGCAGCCTTGCTGATGCTCGCCTCGGCTGCCTTCGCCTCTGATCCGCAGCGCGTGCTTTTCATCGGTAATAGCTATACCGGCGTCAATAAACTGCCCGAGGTCTTCTTGGAAGTCGTGAAGAGCTCCGGCCGGTCCGCCCCGGTGGTGAAGTCTTCGACGCCAGGTGGCCGTACCCTGAAACAGCATCTTGGCATCGCCGGGAGCCTCGCGCTCATCGACGAGGGCGGTTGGGACGTCGTGGTGCTTCAAGGCCAGAGCCAGGAGCCGGCCATCGCGGAGAAAGATGAGTCCGTCCGGAAGGATTTCCTCGGGAGCGCCACGGCGCTCTGCGCACGCGTCCGCGCCAAGAGTCCTCAGGCCAGGATTTTCTTCTACCAAACGTGGGCCCGGCATGCTGATTATTGGAGCCAGCCCAAGAAGTTCACTGATGTCGGCGCCGACCCGAAGGAGATGCAGGCGCGGCTGCGTAAATGGTACGGCGTCGTCGCCAAGCATAACGGTGCGATCGTCGTCCCCTGCGGGGACGCTTGGGAGCTGAATTACGGCTCTTCCCAGCCGCTCCGACTGCATACCAAGGACCATTCCCACCCGGAATTCGCCGGGACCTACCTCAATGCGCTAATCTTCTTCGGGAAGATCTATGACCAGAAGGAGCCGGCCCCGAAGTGGATGGGCAAGTTGGACGAAGCTAAGGCGAAGCTCGTGCAAGGCTACGCCGCCCAGGTGCTGAAGTAAGCGTCAGGCCTGGTCCGCCGCCTCTCCGTTGCGCCTTGGGTCTTCAGCGTAAGGCTTGGGCCGCATCTTGTCCGTGTCACCAGGCTGCGTGCGCACAAACCCGAATCGCGTTCAGAATCCCTTGCGGATACTGAGGGCGGCGGCGGTGTCGAAGGCGTCGCCTTCGGTCGAGGCGTGCAGCGTGAGGCTGAGGACCGTGGACGGGTCGAGTCGGTGGTCGAGGTCGAACCCGAGGCGGCCCCAGGTGCGTTTGCTGCGTAGGTCAGGCATCGTGAAGTCAAGGACGCCGGTGGCGAGGTCGGTGCCGCTGAAATCATCGCGGTTCTCGCTGAGCATGCGGACGGCTTCGACGGTGACGCCGAGGCTCGTGGCTTCGTCGAAGGAGAACCTGCCGGTCAGGCCGACGCGGCCGATCCAGCTGTCGTTACTCTGCGCTTCAAAGGAGGCCGCGCCGAGTCCGCCGGTCTCGGCGTAGGCGTCGATGCTGGCGTGGTCGTACGTCAGCGAGACGAACGCGCCAAACGGAACGCCGGAGAGGACGCCGATGGGGCGGTCGTAGCGAGCCCGGGCGCTGTAGGATTGCCCGTTGGTTGAGCCGACATAGGCGTCGCGTGACGTATCGATGTTGCTGCGTGACAGGAGCCCGGTCAGGGTGACCTCACCGGCGCCGGCCGAGAATCCGAGGTCAGCGACGAGGAACGTCGCTTCGGTCGTACCGGCGCCCCCGCCGTTACCCAGGGAGCTGAATTTCTGGTCGAGTTTGGAGTAGCCGGCGGCCAGCCCGAGCACCGAGCCCCCGCCGAGGAGCATGCCGTAGCCGAACTCTCCGGCGCTCTGGACCGCGTCACGCTGGCGGGTCGCCTTGCCGAAGTCGCCCGTGGCCCAGGCGAAGGATTCCTGTCCGGGGATGACGAGCTGCTTGATCGGGCGGTGGTGGGCGCCTTCCATCGTCTGCCGCGAGACGGCGGTCGCGGCACGGTAGGTGGCGGCCGGACCGGCCAGCGTGCTGATCCAATCCTCGATCACGACGGTCTGGTTGCTCATATTGAGGAAGCGCCGCCCATCGGCGAAGGTGCCCATGTATATGCCGCGCTCGAGGTCGACGCCGGTCAGGGAGTAATCCTCGACAGGTCCGCCGCTGAAGTCGCATACGATGAGTTCGATGTTTTGGAAGCCGCCGTCCTCGGTCCAGGTCCAATGGTTGAGCGAGCCGTCGGACGAGGAGTGGATACCTCCAAGCATGAGGCCGTCGGCCGAGAGGGACTGGACGAGGATTTGGTCGTCGGAGGCGTCGGGGTCGCCGAGCTGGAGGAAGCCCTTGGCCTCGCTCCAGATGAACGGCACGATGCCGGCCCGGTTCTGTCCGACGTCGGCGGCGACGTCACCCGCGATCACCGTGCCGTCGGGTGTGACGAGTCTGGCCACGCTGTTGTTCGCGAGGTCGCGGGGGTTGAGGATGGTCAGCTGTCCGGAGGCGTCCCAGCGGGCTGCCTGCCAGCGTCCGGTGTCGGCGCGCCGCGCCTGCCCGACGACGGTGTCACCGTTACGGCTCTGCTGCACCGCCCAGGTGTTGTCGTACCCCGATCTCCATCCGTGGGCCAGGTGTTCGAGCCGGTCTCGCTCGTCGCCTCGGTAGCGGAAACTTGCCCCGTTACCGTTGGCGATGACCGTCGATCCATCCGCGGAAAGCCCGTTGGCGAGGAGGTCAACCATCACCGCGGGGAACAGCGTATCCTCGGGGAAGCGGTAGGCAAAGTCCGAGGCGGCCACCATCGGCAGGGTGCGAATGAGGTCGGAATCGCTAAACCGCAGCTGCCAGTTTCCGCTCACTTGGTCGTATCCGAGCGTGGCCCGCCAGTCGTCTGAGACATGGGTGCCGAAGAAAGTGGGCTCCGGCAAGAAAATGTCCGGGCCGGTGGGATCGACGATGATCCTGGTCTTGTCGGCGACCACCAAGGTCCCGAGATCGAAGGTCTGCAGGTCTTCGAGGCCTGCGGGGATCGCGCCCCGGAGGTATCCCCCCGCAGGCTCTTGGTTGAAATCGGGATGGGCCGTGTTGCCCGAATAGGGCACCCCGTCGATCGACAGGCCCGGGGGCGTGATATCACTGGCTGAGAGCGCGGAGGCGCTGATGAGCGCGACCAGAGATAGGGGTTTCATGGATACAAAGTCACGCTTTTTTAAGACAGGCCTAGTTGCCTGCAATATAAGAATAGCGAAATTTAATTTTTATAACATACAGGTATTTTTTTATTACTATTCGCGAAACGCGAATCGAACCGATCCCGGGCGAAGGCGTCAGTCCGCCACGGGGACTCGCTGATGGTGAATCCTCTGATTTTATCATGTTTTATCACCCGGGCAGGTTGGGCAGGGCCTGACTTCCCCTTTTTTTCCAGGGGATAATTCGTACCCCGAATTCGCCGGGACCTACCTCAATGCGCTGATCTTCTTCGGCAAGGTCTACGACGAGAAGGCGCCGGCCCCGAAGTGGATGGGCAAGTTGGACGAGGCCCAGGCCAAGCTCATGCAGGGTTACGCCGCTCAGGTACTGAAATAGGCGATCAAGGCGTCAGGCCCGCGGCACGCAATGCCGCGGCGTGGACGCTGATGTCGTGATCGGCCGACCACGCGAACGGGGCGCCGTTGACGAGCACACGGTGCAGGTCGCGGAATTCCTCGTCGTAGCGGCCTTTGGGGACATCCCGTGCGAAGGTGTTTTCGCCCTTCTTGAAGCGTGGCTCGGCGAACATGACCATTTTATCGCCGACTTGTCTGCAGACCTTCGACGTATCGCGTGGTTCGTCGAGGCGTAGGACGCCTTTGCCAGATTCGAGCGGACGGATCTCCATGTCGCCCTTGGTGCCGCGGACGGTGAGGGTGCGATTTGGTCCGCCGAACGGGTCGGCATGGTTGCAGCGGATCGTCACGGTCGCCTTGGGGTAGGTGAGGACCGCGAGCTGGTTGTCGACGAAGGGGTCCTGCGGCGCGCGGGTGGCGTTGCCGAAGGCTTGTACCGAGAGTGGCGGGCCCATCAGTGTCACCACGGTGTCCACGAGATGGCAGGCGAGCTCATACATTCCGCCTCCAGGAATCTGGGCGAAGCGCTTGCGTCCGGCTTCATCGAGCAGCTTGCCCATCGAGGCGTCGATTTCCATGACGTCCCCGAGCCAGCCTTCCTTGACCGCGCGGAACAGCAGCTGGATGCCGGGGTTGTAGCGCAGCATGTAGCCCATCTGGACGGTCAGGCCTTTTTCGGCGGCGTAGCGACGGAGCGCCACGAAGTCGGCATGTTTTTCGGCGCCCGGCTTGTCCAGATGGATGTGCTTGCCGGCTTTGAGCGCGGCGAAGGCCGCCCGCGCGGAATCTTCGAGGGTCGTCTCGATGACGACCACGCGGATGGACGGGTCGGCGAGAATCTCCGCTTCCGTCAGGTATTTCAGTCCGGCGAAGGACTTCGCCTTCTGCGCGCCGGCCTGGCGGGAGGCGATGGGCTCGGCGAAGCCGACGACGTCGTAAAGGTCGGGCAAGGAGCGGAGCGCGTCCATCTTGCCTGCGGCGTGGGCGTGCGAGGTGCCAATCTGGGCGACGCGGAGGCGTTCCTTATTTTCGGCGGCGAGCAGGCCAGCGAACGGGGCTAAGGCCAGGCCGGTGAGGAGGGTGCGACGGTGGATCATCGGAGGAGCCACGCGGCGGCGGCGGTCTTCGCGTCGGTGCCGTCGAGGTGCTTCGTGGCGGAGCGGAAGAGCGTGTGGTCTTGCTCGCCGGCGACCCAGAGCGGTTGCACCGAGGCGACGCAGAGCAGCCCCGGAACGTCCAGGTATTTGGCGCCGCCGGGGAGGAACATCGGATGGCGATAGTCGAGCAGCTGACCGAAACGGAAGCCGCCCGTATCGACGGCGGCTTTGGCGATGGCTTTGCCGGTCACGGCGCGGGCGGCGGCGGCGACGACGCCCATCTGGCCGAAGCCGGCGAGCGAGACTTTCTTGATCGGCGGCTGGGAAGCGTCGCGCGGCATGAGCAGGTAGCTCGTGATGGTCATGACGTCATGTACGCGCTGGGCGAAGAGCGCGTGGTTATAGCCCAAGGTATAGGCCGGGACTTCGCGGGGGCCGGCGACGACGCGGGTCTGCTTCAGCTTCTTGTCGTCCTGGAGGAAGAGGTCGGCCGTGAGCACGCCGATGCCGCGGTCGATGAGTTCCTGCAGTTCGGGGCGGATCGTGCCGTCGGGCAGGCGGGCGGAGCCTTTGCCGGCGTCATCCAGCCAGATGACCACTTCGCCCGTCGGCTTGATCGGCTGGAGCCAGTCGATGGCGACTTCTTCTCCATAGGTGGCGTTGAGCAGGCGGCCTTGGGTGCGGAAGTGGGAGTCGCGCCATTGGGTGCTCGCGTCGGGGAAGGAGATGGATCCGGCCTGGGCGTAGGATCGGCCGATGAGGGCTTCGACGGCCGGACGCAGGATCTGCTCACGACCTTCGGTGGTCTTCGCCGCGGCGAGCAGCTGTTGCTGGGCGTCGTTCTTCAGCCACTTGAGCAGGTTGCGTTCGAATTCGGGGTCGCCGGCCTTCGGCGCCGGATGGGCGTCGTCCCAGACCGTCAGCTTCTCCTTGGGCAGGGGCGCATAGTCGCGTTCGATGATCGGGGCCTCGAAGCCCAGCTTGAAGTGCTTGTTCAGCAGGGCGTAGAAGCCCGAGCGCGTCACTGCGTTGTAGTTGTGCGGGAAGTGCTCGCCTCGCTGGAGCGTGACGAAGTATCTCCTGCCGTAGAGCCCGTAGAGGTCCTGCAGGTCTGGGAAGCCCTTGGTCGCGAGTTCCTTTGTCCAGTCGTTGGCCGTGTTCATGCCCTGGGGCTTCGGGGCGAAGAGCGCGGCGATCTCGACGTTGCCCGAGTTCACGCGGAGCAAGGTCGCGTTCTCGCAGGTGCAGCCGCCTTGCATCGCGGTGCTGACCATCACGACGGGGTAGGAGAGGGCCACGCGAGGATCCGCCGCGGCCAGGAGCATCGTCTGCGTGCCGCCGCCGCTGGAGCCCGTGATGGCGAGGCGGGAGGGGTCGACGTCGGGCAGGCCGAGCAAGAAGTCGACGCTCCGGACGAGGTTGAGCGTCTGCAGGCCCATCACGCTCTGGAGGTTGGCTTCCGCCTGTGGGCTGAAGAGCCCCCAGCCTTCGGCGCGGTTCATCTCCGGCCGTTGCTTGGCGAACTTATGGATGACCTCAGGTGAGAACTGGACCGAATCGGAGTCGCTCAGCGCGTCGATCTGCCAGACCACGCAGCCCATGCGGGCGAGCTGCACGCACATCGACTGGAAGCGCGACTTGCCGCCTTCGACGAAACGTTCCTGGCCGGTGGCGATCTCCTCGCGCACGTATTTGTCCGGCTGGATCAGGAAGCGAGCGTCTTTCCAGTGGCCATGCGGGAAGATCACCGCCGGCGCCTTGCCCGTCACGTTCTTCGGGCGATACAGGTTGCCCGTCACGAAGAAACCCGGGGTGCTTTCGAAGTAGGCTTTTTCGATCGTATACTCGCCTTGGTCGATCTTCCCGTGGACGACCGCGTTGAGCGGCGTCTTGGTCGGCATCGGCCAGAGGCCTTGCGAGACCAGCAGCTGACGGCGGACGAGTTCGCGCCGCGGCTCCCATGCCTGGACGGACTTCGGTGCCGTGAAGGGGAAGTAGCCGTTGAGGTCCTTGAGCGGGCCGAGCCGGGAGTCTTCTGCTTGGACCATCGTCAGGGTGCCGAGGGCCGCGAGGACAAGCGTGGGGAGGCGCATGGGTTCAATATGAGCCCCCGCTTCTGATAATGGAAATAAAAAGGCCGACGTCGCGGTCGGCCTGCGTTACGGATGAATCCGTGCTTATTCGGCCTGCTTGCGGCTGCGCGGGTTTTCGCCCTGCGGGCGGCGCGGTTCGCCGGCCTTGCGCATTTTCTCCAAGAGCGGAGCAATCGAAGGGTCGGCCTGGCGGGCGACGTCCTCGGCGATTTCGATCGCCTGGCGCTGGGCCGCGTTGGCGGCTTCACGGGCGGCCCGGACTGCCTGGTTTTCGTTGGCCTTGGCCATGGCTTCGCGGACGCGGCGCTGTTCGTCAGGAGAGAGTCCGGGGATCACGCCAGGACGGTCGGGACCGGGTTCACGGACGTCGCCGCGAGGGCGATCGCCGTTCGGCTGATTCGGGCCACGGTCGCGGCCGGGCTGGTTGGGCTGGCCTTCGGGACGGCGCGGCGGCTCGCCGCGAGGCTGCACCTGCGGCTGCCGATCTGGCTGATCGGGCTGGCGGCGTTCCATGGCCTTCTTGATTTTCTCCAGGATCGGGGCGACATCCGGGTCGGCCTTACGGGCGGCTTCGTCGGTGAGCTCGCGGGCTTTCTTCTGGGCTTCCATGGCGGCTTGCTGGGCCTTGGCGGCCTGCTCATGGGCTTCCTTCACCGCAGGGTCCTGCTTGGCCTTCTCCATGGCTTCATGCAGGCGCTTCTGTTCGTCGGGGCTGAGTGGGATAGGCAGGCGCGGGTTAGGGCGACCTTCCGGGCCGGGGCCGTCGGGGCGGAACGGAGGGCGGGGGGCTTCTTCGGCGGCGAAGCCGAGCGTGGCGGCGAGGAGGAGCAGGGGCAGGTGCTTCATGGTATCGATATAACAGCGGGGCGTGGGAGGAGTTTCGTCTATCGTGGGCCGTCCTTAGGACTTGGCAACCTTCCGGCCTTGGCGTGTCCTGTCTCCATGCTACCCCGCCTCGCATTCCTCGTGCTTTGCTGCTCCGCGCTCGTTACGGCCGGAGAGCTCAAGCTGAACCGTCTCTTCTCCGACTACGCCGTGCTCCAGGCCGGCGAGTCCGCCGTCTATGGCAAGGCCCGACCCGGCGCCAAGGTGTCCGTCGCGCTCGGCGAAGCCAAGGCCGAGGCTGTCGCAGGCGCCGATGGTGTCTTCCGCACCTCGCTCAAGGGTCTCAAGCCCACCGAGCAGGGTGCCGATCTCGTGATCGCCGCGGGCGACGAGAAGTTCGTGGCGAAGGATGTCATTGTCGGCGAAGTCTGGGTCGGTTCCGGTCAGTCCAACATGGACTGGACCGTCAATGCGACGCATGCGCTGAAGGATGCGGTGAGCCGTCCGGCCGACGCCGGTATCCGCATGTTCACCGTCGGGCGGATTCCCTCCGCCGAGCCCGTCGAGGATATCAAGGGCGGCGCGTGGGTGCTGGCCGATCCGAAGACCGTGCCGGGTTTCTCCGCCTCCGCTTTCTATTTCGGTCGCGAACTCCGGGCCAATCTCAAGCAGCCCGTCGGTCTCATCGTCTCTTCCATCGGCGGTACGCGCGCCGAGGCCTGGGGTCCGAAGGGCATGTATGCCGACGTCGCGGACGCCAAGGACTTCGACGCCAAGGAGGCCGCCGGCATGGTGGCACGCGCGGAGAACCTTAAGAAGCTGCAGGCCCGCATCGCGGTCGAAAAGGACGCGAAGGTCCTCGCGAAGCTCAAGCAGGACGCCGGCAAGCTCGGTCCGGTCTGGAGCAACGGACCGCACATGAATTGGAACGGCATGGTGCACCCTTGGATCGGCCACAGCTTTCGCGGCGTCATCTGGTATCAGGGCGAATCCAACGCCAGCCAGCCTGAGGCCTACAAGTGGGTGCTGGGATCCATGATCAAGTCCTGGCACAAGGCCTGGGGCAAAGAATTCCCTTTCATCATCGTGCAGCTGCCTCGCTTCCAGGCCCGCAAGCCGGAACTCGCCGTGGAGGTTGATGCCTCCTGGTCGCGTCTCCGTGAATCGATGGAATGGATCGCCGATAATGTCCCCGGAGCGATGCAGTCCGTGAATATCGACCTCGGCGAAGAGAAGGACATCCACCCGAAGGACAAGCTGCCTGTCGGCGAGCGCCTCGCTTATGTCGCCCTGCATCGCGTCTACAAGACCCGCCCGGTCGGCGAGGCTCCGCGCGTGGTGAAGGCCGAGCGTCAAGGCGACGCCTTCGTGCTCACTTACGATCGCCCGGTCGTCCTCAAGAATGACGGCAAGGGCTTCGGCCTCCTCGGCGCGGATGACAAGTGGGTCTTCGCGCAGGCCAAGGCCGACGGCGCCACCGTGACCGTCACGGGCGTGAAGGCTCCGAAGGAAGTCCGTTACGCTTGGGCCAACTTCCCCGAAGTCAGCGTCTTCTCCGCCGGCGCCGACGCGCTCCCGGCCGGTCCGTATCGTTCCGGCAAGTAAGCCTGACGATGAGCCTTCTTCGTGGTCTGCTCCTGCTCGTCCTTGCAGCCGTCGGGCTGACGGCTCAGGAGGCCTCACCCAAAGGCCTCAAGGTACTCTCGGCGGGCCATAGCTTCCATGTCTGGATGCCTCCGCTCGTCGCGGAGATGGCCAAGGCGGCGGGCATCCACGGTCACGAACAGTTGGCGGTCTCCTCCATCGGCGGCTCGAAGGTGATCCAGCACTGGGAGCTGCCGCCGGAGAAGAACAAGGCCAAGCCGTTGCTGGTCGCCGGTCAGGCCGAGCTCTTCACCATGGCGCCGACGTTCCTGCCGGATCCCGGCATCGAGAATTTCGTCAAGCTGGGGCTGGAGCATCGGGCCGACGTACGCTTCACCTTACAGCAGAACTGGGTGCCTTACGAAGATCCCGCCATCTGGCTGAGCCGGACCAAGCCGAAGTCGGTCGGCCGCGACGGTAAGACCGTCGAACAATTACGTGCGATCCATGCGCCGTATTTCCAGATGATCGACGGACACGTGAAGGAGCTCAACGGACGGATCCCCGGCGCGCGCATCGCCGTCGTGCCTTGCGGCGAGGCGGTGCTGGCCTTGCGCGCCAAGGTCATCGCCGGCGAAGCTCCTGGCGTGAGCCGCCAGAGCGAGCTCTTCACCGATGTGCTCGGTCATCCCGGACCACAGATCCGGGCGCTGTCGGCCTATTGTCACTTCGCTGTCATGTATCGGCGTGATCCGGCGGGTCTGCCGGTCGTCAGCCCCCTGACTAAGCTTCCGGAGGCTGAGAGGCTCAACCGCCTGCTGCAGTCCATCGCCTGGAAGGCGGTGTCGGAGCACCCGCTGAGCGGCGTGACTCGCTGAGAGCCTGTCGGAAAGTCGGCAAAAACACAGCGCGGGCGCCGTCGGCTTGCCATGACGGATTCGCGCGGGAATATCCGTCCCCACGATGCTGCGCGCCGTCTGTGTCACCCATGTCCCGCACGAAGGGCCGGGCATGCTGGGCGAGGTCCTCTCCGCCGCCGGGTACGCGCTTGAATCCAGGGAAGTCTTTCGGGGCGAGCCGCTGCCCGCGGATCTCGGTCCCGAAGACATCCTCGTCGTCATGGGCGGCCCGATGGGCGTGGCGGACCTGGGTGATCCCGCGATGCCATGGTTGGCCGCGGAGGTCGCGCTCCTGCGCGAACGCCTCGCCAGAGGCTGGCCGAACTTGGGTGTCTGCCTCGGTATGCAGCTGCTCGCGCACGCGGCGGGGGCGAAGGTGGCGCCGATGTCGTCCCCTTCAGGCTCCCCAGTCCGCGAGGTCGGCTGGGGTCGGCTGGATTTCCATGGGACGGATGCGATCACCCGCGGCCTGCCCGCGAGCATCGAGGTGCTGCACTGGCATGGCGAGGCCTGTGAGCTGCCACCAGGCGCCACCTTGCTTGCCTCGACGAAGGTCTGTTCCGTGCAGATGTTCCGCCTTGGGCACTCGGTCGGCATGCAGTTCCACCCGGAGGTCGACGGACCGATGGCCGCGCTCTGGGCCGAAGAGGATGCCGATTTCGTCCGGGGAGCCAATGGCCCCGGAGGCGTCGCCGTCTTGCAGGCCGGCTCCGTCGCGGCCGCGGCGCGCAGCCAGGCGGCCCGCCGTCGTCTCCTTAGGCAGGCGGTCGAGGCAGTGACGGCTTGAAGGTCGGGGGGAAGGTTGATTGCGTCGGACCAGCCCCGCCATGAAGCCTTACCTCGCGCTCTTCTGTCTGACCTGCAACTTGCTCGCCGCTGAGCCGCCCAAGGGTGAGCCCACCAACGCCAAGGAGGCCGCCGCGCAGGCGGCCGCCAAGAAGGCGGCGCAGGACAAGGTCGTCGATGAGAAGTATCAGGCATGGGTGGCGGTGCTTTCGCCGGAGGCCCAAGCCTGGGAGAAGGTCCTGCAGTCTCAGCTCGGCAATTTCTACCTGCCTCTGCACAAGCGCGACAAGGTCGCGAGCAAGTCCAACGCCTGGGACTTCGTGCAGGACGATCCCAAGCTACCGCGGGTTTTGCTGATCGGTGACTCGGTCTCCCGCGGTTACACCCAGCCGACGCGGGTGGCTCTCGCCGGTAAGGCCAACGTCCACCGCGCCCCGGCCAACTGTGGTCCGACCGCCTCCGGGCTCAAGCATCTCGATGTCTGGCTTGGCGCAGGGAAGTGGGACGTCATCCACTTCAATTTCGGCATCCATGACCGCGCCACGCCGGCTGCCGACTACGTGAAGCGACTCGAAGAAATCGTCACCCGCCTGGAAAAGACCGGGGCGAAGCTCATTTGGGCCAGCACCACGCCCATCCCTGATAATCCTGCGCAGAAACAGACCGCGCAGTCGGTCGTCGAGAAGAACGCCCTGGCCGCTGAGGTCATGAAGAAGCACGGCATCCCCACCGACGACTTATTCGGCGCGATGACGCCCCGGCTGAAGGAATTCCAGCCCCCGCTCGACGTCCACTACACTGGCGCCGGTTACGATTTTCTGGGCGCCAAGGTCGGTGAGTCGATCCTCTCCCGCCTCAAGTGAGCTAACGCTCAGTTGTGGAGCGGCGAGGTCTTCTGTCCGAGGGCCAGCTGGAACTGGCTCAGGCAGCGGCGTTCGGGCGAGCTATCGATGACCGCGAAACTCACCCGACGGAAGGCTCCCTTGAACGGCCCTTGCAGGGTCTGGCGGAAGAGGTCGGCGATGAGGGCCGGATCGTTGGCGAAGTTGCCGCAGCCCCAGGCGCCGAGCACCAGCGCGTCGTGTCCGTTGGCTTGGGCGGCGGCGAGGACCTTGACGATGCGGGCGCCCATCGCGCCGGCGATCTTCGGCTGGTCGAGCGGAGCCACGTCGCGGGCATCGCAGGCGGCAGCGGAGATGAACGCGACCTTGAAGGGGTCCTCGAGCAGATGATGGTCGTCGTCGCGGAAGACCGGCACGTCGGGCGAATAGATCATCGCGTCGGAGCGGAGCGCGTTGGCCTGGTGAAGGTGGAACGCGTACATCGGCCCGCCGGCCTGGCAGGCGAAGAGGGCCGTGGAGCGGCAGTGGTATTCTTCCTGCGCGCGTTCGCCGGCGAGGAAGCCGCCGCCGGGCACGGTCGGTGAGGCGAAGTTGAGTACGACTGAGCGGAGTCCGGCGTGGTGATGGCGTCGGGCGACCGAAAGGGAAGTCGCCTCGGTCACTTCGATGACGGTGGCGTGGTCGCCGGTCCGGGGGAAGGTGTGGCGGTGGTCCGGCGGGAGGTGCGTGGTCCGGGCGACGGCTGAGGCGATATCGGCCGCGACGTCGACTTGCCGGCTGGTGGGCGAGGCGTAAAGGCCCAGCTCGATGATCTGCATGGCCTCCCGGCCCATTTTATTAGCGAATTCTCGTGGAATCTTGGGGTCGAAGGGCATGGGCGGCGTGCGGGTGAGCATGGACCCGCGGACGCCTGAAGCCAATCCGCAACCTATGACAGGGCAGCCATTTGACGGAGAGGTCAGTCGCTGGCATAACCTACGTATGCCTAACTCTCCTTTGACCGTCTATTATAGTCCCGTTTACGCCGTCGACGGTAAGATGGAGACGGTCAGCAAGTCCAAGCTCGTCGCCGGCCTGATCGAAGCCGGCGAGGCCGGGGAGGTCTGCCTAGAGGCTCCGAAGCTCGCCACGCGCAAGGAGCTTGAACTGATCCACACGTCCGAACACGTCCGGAGCACGTTCGAGGACAAAGGCGCCTTCCTGGAGGTCGGACCTTGGTCGCAGCCGTTGGTGGACAGCATCCTCGCCTCGACGGGCGGGATGCGCGACGCCGTGAAGGAAGCCTTGAAGAGCGGACGTTCCGGCAGTCTCTCGAGCGGCCTGCATCATGCCCGCCGTGATTCCGGTAACGGCTTCTGCCAGTTCAATGGGTTGGCCCTGGCCGCACTCGAGGCGCTCAAGAAGGTCAAGACCGTCGGCATCCTCGACCTCGACGCGCATGCCGGCGGGGGGACCTTTGATATCCTCGGCAATCACCCGCAGGTGTATCTCGCCGATGTCACCGTCAACTCCTTCGATTCCTGGGAGCCGACGGACCGCGATCGCCACTTCTACGTCGAGGTCGAGCAGCCTAAGCGCTACCTCGACCACGTCGAGGAGGCTCTGAACGCCTTGGAACGGGTGGACTTCCTGATCTACAACGCCGGCATGGACACCTATGAGAAAGCCGGCGGCATGAAGGGCATCACCAAGGAGATGATCCTGAAGCGTGAGCGGCGTGTCGTCCAGTGGGCCCGGGCCCGGAAGATCCCGCACATCTTCGCCCTCGCCGGCGGCTACAAGTGGGGCGGACTGACCCTGCAGCAGGTCGCCGAGCTCCACCTCGAGACCGTCAAGGCGTTCGCGGCCTGATCACTCCGGCTTCGGCACGTTCAGCTGCTGGAGCCGGAAGGCGCCGCTTTCCGTCGGGAGCACCACGAAGAGCGCGCTGTCGCGGCTCTGGGCGAGCGCGACCATCACGTGCCACTGGTCCTGGCGCACGCCGGCGACGACGAACATCGGCATCGCGCCGGGTTCGGTGCCGGAAGGCTCCTCGATCGCCACGCCTTTGTGGTCGACGTCGAAATTATGGGCCAGCCACTTGCCGAGTTCCTTGGCCAGCCCGCGCATGTCGGACTTGCCCGCCTCGACCTTGGCCTGGTCGACGAGCGACCACAGCGGGAGGGCGAAGTTATGTTCCAGGTCGGCCATCGGCGCGGCGGCGGAGGGTCGTCAGGCCTGCTTGATCAGCTCGGCCGTCGCGGGGACGTCGGAGATGATCTGGTCGGGGTCCGGACCGACGCCAATGTAGCGGAGGTTCGGGAGATAAGGCAGGGAACCGCCGCGCGAGGCCAGGCGGACGATCTCGGCCATCGTGAAGGCCACGTAACGGCGGGCTTCGGCGGGCAGCTGGGCGTAGGAGCGGACGTTCGTGATGTCAGCCGTCCAGCCGGACAGGGTGGCGTAGATCGGCTGGAGTGTGCGGCGCACCGCGTCATTGCGGGGGACGCCGGAGACGACCTTGCCGGACGCGTCGTGGTAGCCCGTGCAGACGAGCAGGTCGCCGCCCTTCCATTCGCCGTGGGGCGAGAGGGCGTCGAGCTTGTTGAGGACGATGTCGTCGTAGCCGCCGTAGCGGAGGGCGTCGGCCTTCTCGACCAGGTCGGACCAACCGACCATGCGCTGGCGGCCGGTGCTCGTGCCGAATTCCAGCTTCGCGAGGGCGCGCTGCAGCGGGTGTTCTTCCGGCATCTTCGTCAGGAAGACGTGCGTGCCGACCTTCGTGTCGTAGGCCTTGCAGCAGCCGACCGTGTGGATCGCCTGGACCGGGATGCCGGCGGACTGGAAGAATTCCGGCGTGTAAGTGTGGGAGGCCGTGACGTTCGGGGCGAAGCCCGCGCGCTTGTCGAGCCAGTAGGCCTGGCCGAATTCGCCGATGATGCGACGGTCGGCGGCGAGGTCGCCGAGGATACGTTCGCGGACGTCACCGATCGCGTGCGCGAGGGCGGAGCCGGCCTGCCAGTAGCAGTCAAGCACCGCGGCGTGGTCGAACGCGAACGGTTCCTTGCCGGCGAAACGGGTGAAGTCGAATTCTGCGGCTTGGAAGACGCCGGACTCGATCGCGCCCTTGTTGGCGCGCAGTTCGGCTTCGGTCAGCTTGGCGAAGAGTCCGGCCCACTTCTCGGGCGAGAGCTTGCACACGTCGCGCACGATCGAGCTCGCGCGGTTGAGGCGGGCCGAGAGGCGGGTGGCGTAGTCTGCCTTCGCTCCGAGGAACTCCGAGTAATGGATCTGGAACTGGCCGACTTCGTCGGCGTAGGCCGGCGTGATGCCGCGGCCGGTGGAACCGCGGGCCTCGTGGCCGAGGACGTTGATACGGTAGTCTTCCCAGGCCAGGTCGAGGATGCGATGCGAGACGTCGCTGATCATGCAGCGTTCGTCGATGAGCAGACGGTTGAGCACCGGGATGCCGATTTTCTCGAGGGGCAGGGCTTCCCAGAGCGCCTTGCGTGGGTCGGCGACCACGCCGGCGCCGAGAGCCAAGCAGGCCACGTCATGCTCGGCGACGCCGCCCGGCAGCAGGTTGAGCTTCAGGCCGGCGACGGTGTGGCCAGAGTTGGCGCCTCCGTTGACCTTGAGGACGGTGCCGACGACGTCGCGCCGGCCCGTCAGGGTCTGCAGTTCGCGGACGATCTCAGGGATGAGCCGGCCCTTGCCTTCGTCTCCCATGCTGATGCCGACGTCGGCGATGAGGTTGCTCTTAAAGGAGGTGAGTGCCATGGGCAGGAAAAGGGAGGCGGACGTGCTGGGCCGTCCGCAAGTGAGGAAAGGCGGCGGAGGGCTTCAGGCCGTGGCGCCCTTCTGGCGTTCGTAGAAGTCGTTGATCTTCTTGGCGACGTCGCGGTACCCCGAGTCGGCCATGTAGATGATCTTGTATTCGTCGACGGCTTCCTTGGCCTTGCCCATCTTCTCGAAGGTGTCGCCGAGGGCGTAGATGATCTCCTTCTTCAGGTCGTTCATGAGCTGGACTTCGCTCTTGGCGGTCGTGAGCTGCTCGACCGCGAGGTCGAACTTGCCGCCCTGCGAGAAGGCCCGGCCGATCGCGAGGAGGGCCGGTTGGCGGAACTTCGGGTTGCGCTGCGCGTACTGGAGCTGCTGGACGGCCTCATCGAGGCGGTTGGCGGCGAGCAGGAGCGTGCCAAGCTCGTGTCGGTAAGAGAAGTCGTTCGGATAGCGTTCGACGAGCGTGATGGAGGTCTTGAGTCGGAAGTCGGCGAGTTCGGTCTCATTCTTGGCGAGGGCGTCCTTGCTGGCCGCCTCGGTGGGGCTGGCCGCGATGGCTTCGCGCAGCTGCTTGGAGATGCGTTCGTAGCGTCGGATGATCAGGTCGCTTTCCTGACGCTCGAGCGAGGTGTCGGCCTTGCCCTGGGTCGTCAGGCGTCCGCGCTGCAACCAGGCGATGGCACTGTCGAGGTCTTCGGCGATGAGGAGCATGCGCACGATCTCGCGGTAAAGATCGAGACTGTCCGGGGCTTCCTGGATCTTCTGGGCCAGTTCGCCGGCTTGGGCGAGGGCGGTGGCGGAGTCCGTGACGGCGCGCGAGGCCTGGTCGAGGCGCAGGGCTTCGTCCTTGTCCTTGAGCTTGGACTGGAAGTCACCTTTGTCCTCCCAGTTGCCCTTCTTCATCGTCTTGCTGACGGAGGCCTTGCGGACGACTTCCTGGAGGTCTCCGTTGCCGGGGAAGAGCTTGAGGCCGCGGTCGGCGGCGGCGAGGGACTGGTCGTATTCTCCTCCGGCTATCCAAGCGTTGGCGAGGTCGACGAAATGTTGGACCTGACTCGGTTCGTTGCTGGCGAGTTCCTCGTAAGCGAAAGCGGCGAGTTCATGGAAGCCGAGCTTCAAGCCGGCGAGGGCGAGGGTCTTGGTGGCGTTGGCGTCGGTCGGTTTCTTGGCGAGGACTTCTTCGGCGGCGGCGATGGCGGCGACGGGATCGGCTTCGACGGCCTTGGCGATCTTGCCGGCGGTCAGGGCGCTGGTCAGTCCGTCAAAGAGGCCTTTCTTGGTGCCGAGCATCGCTTTCTGGGCCTTGCGGAGGCTGCGGCGTACCTCGACGCAGCCGGGATTACGGACGAGGATACCGGAGAGGACTTCGACCGCGTACTGGGGGTTGGTCTTAAGTTGCTGGTCTGCGGCAGTGATCTGTTTCTGGAGCCGGGGATCGAGCTCGGTAAGGGCGACTTTTTTCATGGAGAAATGGGCAGATTGACCTTCCAAAACTGACCCTGGCCAGTCGGGTGGTCAATCCCTTGGACGTGAAAAACGCAGGTGTCGGCGCAAGGCAGGACGGAGCGGGGCGGCGATGATCCGGCCGATGCATCCGGGGGTCCGGCAGGAGCACGGGTGGAAGAGGCTGTCCGCCAAAGAAAATCCGTAATCAAAGGTGATTTCCTCCCCGGCTTGCAGGGGGCGGAGGCTTGTCAGCCAGGCTTCCCTGCTTGAGTCATGCCAGATGAGTTCGGCATTGGGCTCGCAGGAATGGTTGGCCCAGCGGCCGGGGTTATCGACGCCCGACCCGTCGAGCCAGAGCCCCGCGGCCACTTCCAAGGCGAAGACTTCGCCGGTCTCCGGCCGGACGGGAGGCGTCGTGGTCGTCGGTCCGCGGTAGGGCGCGAGGCGTTCGCCGCTGGCGAAATCTCGGCGGGCGAAGAGTCCTCGGCCGGCGATCCCGGATCGCCGCGTCTCGACGACGTCCTCGCTCATGCCTCCGGACGGAGGTCGCGGGTCATCAAGGCGACGACCCCGGCGCGCGGGTCGAGCCCCTTGTAAAGGATCGCGTGCAGGCAGAAAAGGATCGGGGCGGTGAGGCCGCGGCTGGTCGCGAGCTTCGAGAGCGCTTCGGCGGCGCGATGTCCTTCGACGGCTTCCTTGCGCGCAGCGAGGGACGCGAGGGTTCCTTGCGGATCCCGGGCCAGCTGTTCGCCGAGCGAGCGGTTGCGGCTCCACGAGCCGTGGGCCGTGGCCATCAGATCGCCGACACCGCCGAGGCCGAGGAAAGTCTCCGGGCGCGCGCCGAGCGCTTCGCCGAGGCGGGTCATCTCTTGCAGGGAGCGCGTGAGCATCGCGGCCTTGGCGTTCGAGCCCAGTCCGAGACCATCGCAGAGACCTGCGCCGAGGGCGTAGACGTTCTTGAGCGTACCGCCGATCTCGACGCCGACGAGGTCGGTCGAGGTGTAGGCGCGCAGCGTCGGTCCGCTGACGGCCGCCTGGACTTCTTTCATCAGGGCGTCGCCGGCGGTGGAAGCAAGGACGAGAGCCGTGGGTAGTCCCTGCGCGACTTCATCGGCGTTGCTCGGTCCGCTCAGCGTGGCGACGGGAAGGTCGCCGAAGGCCGCGGCCATGAGTTCCGAAGGCCGGCGCAGGGTGGCGAGATCGAGTCCTTTGCAGAGCGAGATCGCCATCTTGGCGCCGGAGTCGCGGACGGCGGGGCCGATCGCGGCGAGCAGTTCTGGCAGGCCTTTGGAAGGGCAGGCGAGGAAGACCAGGTCGGCGTCCATCAGCGCCGGCAGAGGTTCGAGGCCGATCTGAATCGAATCATCAAGGCGATGGCCGGGCAGGTAGTCGGTGTTCTCCCGCGTAGTGGCGAGGGCGAGGGCTTGTTCGGCGCGACGCGGCACGAGCGTGACGGTCTGGCCTTGGCGGGCGAGGTGGATCGCCATGGCCGTACCCCAGCCGCCGGCTCCGAAGATGACGCAGTTCATTTGGATTTCTTGGTGCGTACCTTGGCGGCCCAGCGGCGGACGGCCGCGACCGCGTCACGGTGCAGGTTGGCTTCAGGTCGGGCGAAGGGCGGCGGTTCGGGCGTGAGGCCGAGCAAGTCGTGGATGACGAGGATCTGGCCGTCGCAGCCGCGACCGGAGCCGATGCCGATCGTCGGGATGGACACCGCCTCGGTGATCTTCGGCATGAAGGATTCGTCCACGCATTCGACGACCATCGCGAACGCGCCCGCGGCGGCGACCGCCTGGGCGTCGATGAGGATCTTCTTCTGGTCTTCGGACGTCAGGCCGCGGCGGCGATAGCCGGCGGAGTGGACGCGTTGCGGGAGCATGCCGACGTGCCCCATCACCGGGATGCCGGCGTCGACGAGCCGGGCGATCGCGGGCGCGAGCGAGGCGCCGCCTTCGATCTTCACCGCTTTGACGCCGCCTTCCTGGAGGAAGCGTCGGCAGTAGCCGAGGAGTTTGGGGAAGCTGTCGTGCGCCAGGCCGAAGGGCAGGTCGCCGACCACGAGTGCTTCGGTCTTCGCGCGGACGACCGCGGCCGAGTGGTGGATCATCATGTCCAAGGTGACCCAGACCGTGTCGGGCAGACCCAGGACCGCGTTGCCCAAGGAATCGCCCACAAGGATGAGGTCGGCGCCGCCGGCGTCCGCGATGCGGGCCGTGCTCACATCGTAGGCGGTCAGGCAGACGATGGGCCGGACGCCTTTGAGGGCGCGGAGGGACCGGGTGGTGGACTTCACTCCTTGGGCTTACCCAGAGACGCTCCGCTTGTAAAGCGTGGGTAAAGGGTGTAAGGTGCCGGGGTGTGGCGTCGCTTTCTCAGCCTGTTCCGTAGGCCCGACTATCGGGTCAACGCGTACGCGCACCCCGATCTTTCGTCGCAGACCCGGTTGGCCTGGCATGCGCGCCTGAAGCTCCTGCTGAGCGCCCGCCGCGGACTGGATCACGCCGATGAGACGCCGGTTCTGTGGGCCCGCCACCGCAAGTGGCTGCTCCTTGTCTTCGGAGCGCTGCTCGCGTGGTTCCTTGTCGAAAGCGCCGCGGGCTGGGGCTTTTACGAAGGCTGAGCCGACGCGGACCTCAGGCCGGTCCGAAGCCGAAGAGATCGACGCCGAGCTGCTTGGCTCGCGCGATGACCGCGGGTTTGTCGATGAGGATGACCGCGTCGGCCTCAAGGGCCGCCTTCGCCACGCCGCCTTCGGCCATGCTCTCGAGCGTCTTCACGCCGAAGCACGGCACGTCGAAGCGCCAGTCCTGCGCGTGCTTCGCGGTCTTGGTGAGCAGCATTTCCTTACCGCCGGTGGCGGCGCAGCGGCGGAGCATGTCGTCGGTCCCTTCGAAAGCTTCGACGGCGATGACGGTGCCTTTCGCCGTGACGACGGATTGGCCGACGTCGAGGCGGGCCATCTCGCGGGCCATGCGCGTGCCGAAGGCCAACTGATCGTCGGCGATGCCGCAGACCCAGCCGGTCATGCAGCCGGGCGAGGTGAGATGGTCGTCGAGGAAGACGCGCGCGTCGAGCATGCGGACGCCGACCTTCTCGATCTCGGCGGAGATCGCGCCGAAGATCGTCTCGGCGTTGCGCTCCTTGAGCGAGGCCATGAGCGCGATGAGCTTCAGGTCGGGCACCATGCCCGTGAACAGCTTGCGCGGCGTGACCTGGCCGGCCATCACCGCGCCGGACGCGCCGAGTTCGTGGAGGGCGTCGAGCATCTGGCCGAGCTTGCCGACGGGGATGGCGCGATGGTCGGCCGGGTCGAACGCGGCGATGAGGGCCGGGTCGGTCTCTTCTTCGAAGGACACCAGCTTGATCTTGGCGCTGCGGGCACGGGCGCACTCGACGAGCAGGGCGGGGTAGCGGCCTTTGCCGGCGATTACCACGACGGTCTGCGACGGAGCGAAGTCCGGAGGGAGGAATCGGGAGGCGACCGCCATGGAGGCAGTGTTTCGGTGGAAGGGCTCGGGCTCAAGCCTGCTTTGGGTTGCCACAGGCCCCGCGCCGGAGCGTAATACTTCATGCCTACTGCCATCGGCATCCTGGGTGGGACCTTCGATCCTCCGCATGCGGGCCATGTGGCCGCGGCCGTGGCCGCGCAGCAGCAGCTCGGTCTGGATGAAGTCCGCGTCATCCCGGCGGGTCAGGCACCCTTGCGCACCGGCGCCCCGGTGGCGTCCGCCGCCGACCGCGTCACGATGTGCCGGCTCGCTTTCGCGGAGTATCGGTGGGCTGTCATCGACGAACGTGAGACCCTTCGCTCGGGTACCAGCTGGTCCGTCGATACCGCCCGCGAACTCGCGCGCGAGCACCCGGATGCCTTGCGGATCTGGATCCTTGGCGCGGACCAGCTCGCTCGCCTCGACCGCTGGAAGGACGTCGTCGAGCTCTGCGGGCTCGTCGAGTTCGCCGTCCTGTCGCGTGACTGCATCTCGACCTTGCCGCCGGCGTCCCTGGCCGCGGTCATCCGCCTGACGGTACTGAAGGCTCCGCCGGTGCAGGTTTCCTCGACCGCGCTACGCGAAGCCTTGCGCCGCGGTGATTCGCCCCGAAACGGCTTGCCCCTAGGGGTCGCCCGCCACATCGATGAGCGCTCCCTTTACCAAGCCTGACCATGTCCGCCCCTAAAAAGAAGACCACCAAGAAGACCCCGGCCCGCCCAGCCGCGAAGTCCAAGTTCAAGGTCCGCGGGCCCGTCAAGGGTGGCAAGCCGGCGGCTCGTCCGGCTCGTCGCATCATCCCGGCGGTCCCGCCCCTGAAGGCCAAGAGCCGCGGTGAGAAGACCGCTGCCAAGCCGATGGTCGTCCTGCCCAAGCTGCCGGCTCACCTCGTCACCGCCATCCGCGCGCTCGATGACAAGAAGGCCGTCGAGATCCGCGTCCTGGAGATGGGGCAGATCTCGTCCGTCGCCGACTTCCTCGTGATCGCCACCGGCACTTCCGAGCCGCACCTGCGCGCCCTCCGTATCGCCCTCGAGCAAGCGCTCGACGAGATCGGGGTGACTTGCCGCTCCGAATCCCAGCGCGACAGCGGCTGGACGGTCGTCGACGCCTTCGACGTGCTCTTCCATGTCTTCCGTGAGGACATCCGTAAGAGCTACGCACTGGAAGCCCTCTGGAAGGACGGACTGGATATCCCGGTTTCGGCCATCCTGAAGGCCTGAAGGTGAACGCATCACCCGGTGGTGGTAGTGGGCAGGATCGAACTGCCGACCTAGGGCTTATGAGTCCCTCGCTCTAACCAACTGAGCTACACTACCGAAAACCGAGTTCGGTCAGTCCAGCCCAGCCCTTCGGACTCGTCAAGCCGATTGAGGCTTCAGGGGCGCTGGTGGACGATGATCCAGAAGCACCAGAGCCAAAGAAGCAGGCCTAGGCAGGCCAAAGCCAGGGCGAGGCCGGACTGGGTCTGGCGGATTTCCGCCAGACCTTCCTGGTCGAGAGTCCGGCCGATCCGGCGCACGAACGCGACGGGCAGGAAACAACCGACCGCCGAGGTGAACGTCAGCAGAATGAAGAGAGATATCGGCGGAGTCTCCGGTGAGACCACGTGCCAGCCGTAGACCGCCAGCGCGAAGAGCGGTGGGAGCAGGAAGGTCGAGCCGCACCAGAGGTAGCCGGCGCGGACGGTGCGTTCGAGGTTCTCGCCCGCGACGGACCGGCCGACGTCGGGCAGGAGCCCTGCGCCGTCATGCGGCGTGAACCCCGGCGGGCGCGGCGGTTGGTCGCCGGGCGCGACTTCGGCGGAAGGCGAGATCACGCGGGTCAGGCCGGCGCCGCGGAGATAGTCACGCAGCGTCATCCAGCCCCCGTCGACTTCGATGTTGTGGAGCAGGCTGATCTCTCCGGCCCGGAGGAGTTCCTGCACGCGGGCGAGCGGGAAGGGGCCGGTCACGGCGCCTTTCCAGCGGAGTCGGAATGCGTTCGTCGGAGCCATGTTCAGAGGTCGCGCCCTTGGAGCAGGGTCTCCCAGCCGCCGTCGGGCGGGTTCAGTCCTTTGGGGATGCCGGCGGCCTGGGCCGCTTCGGAGACGAGTCCGGGATAACGCAGGAGCGGCGAAAGCGGCGCGGCGTCGGCGACGCGCTTCGGCAGGCCGTCGTCGCCCACGCGGAAGAGCACCGCGACCTTACCCTCGTTATCGAGGCCGTAGAGAGCGCTGCCCTTCGTCGCTTCCCGCAGGCGGGGCGTACCGTCACGGCCGACCATGCCGGCGAAGACCAGGCGGCGGGTGCGTAACTGCGCGAACGTCTCGCGCCAGAAGCGGGCTTCTTCGGCGTAGCCGGCGCCGCCTTGCGGGACGAGGAAGGCGCGGAGTTCGGCCTTCACGTCGGCCCACTTGTCGCGGAAGAGGTAGTCGTAGGGCTCGAGCGCGTTCTGGGTGATGCGGCGCAACTGTTCGGCGTCGCGCTGCGCGCTCGGCGAGAAGAGCAGGCCCCAGACGTCGGGGCGGCCGGCGGCGAGCCGGTAGAGTTCCTGGAGTTGGAACGCGCGCAGTTCGGGGTACGGCGAGTCGCTGCGGCGGATGCGTTCCATCGTGCGCAGCGGAGGCTCGAGCAGCTGTCCGGTGCGGGCGTCCTGGAAGCGGGTCACCTGACGGATGAACTCAAGTTCCGGGATCGGGGCGAGCGAGGTGAGTTCTTCGCCGTTGCGGAGGCCGTTGTTGAACTCCCGGCGGCGCCACGCGCCTTCGAGCACGGCTCCGTCGCGGGTCAGCTCCTTCGCCTTCTGGGTGTACTCGTCGCCGTCGGTGAAGGCGTTCTTGGTCTCGGCGATCGGTCCGACCACGTAGACGGAGCGGCCGGCCGTGACGCCGCGGACGGAGTAGAGGCTCAGCGTGGCGCGCTGGAGGCTGTCCGCGAGCGAGGTGTCGGAGATGCGGCGCAGCAGGCTCTTCTCGGTCTCGGTCAGCACGGCGTGCTGGAAGACGCCTTTCGGGTCGGCGGCCAAGGCGGCGTCCCACATCGCGGCGACGCGCGGCGCGAGCACGGGGCGCGGCAGGGCCTGCAGGGCGGAGGCGCGCGTGAAGACGAACGAGGCGCGGGCGCCGAGGTCGGTCTTCTCGCCGGCCGTGTTCGCGGCGGCGTCGGCGAGGGCGGCGAGGTAGGTGCCGAGGTCACTGGCGGCATCCAGCGTACGGAGGGCGGCGGCGATCTTGCGGTCGCCCGCGAGACGGATCTCGCCGCGGTCGGCGGCGGCGGCGGCGGAGTCGAGGTCGCGGTCGCCCGCCTCACCCAGGATCTTCAACAAAGTGCGGAGACGTTCGAGGTTCTCCATGGCCGCCAGCGGATCGCCGATCGCGGCGTTGTCGCTCACCGTCTTGTTCAGCGAAGCGGTGCGCACGGCGAGTTCCTGCCGAAGTTTGCCCAGGTGATTCTGCACGGCGGCGGACAAGCCTTCCGCGTCCGGCAGCACGGTCCGCAGCCGTTCCCGCATGGCCGCGCCGGCTGGCTCCAACGCCTTGAGGTAGGCGGCGGTGCGACGGCATAGCCCGGCGACGTTGGCGTCATTGATGCCCGGCCGGCCGGTCTCCGCCAGTTGACGGGCCTCGAGCCGTAGCTGCTGCTCGAGTGTCATCTGCTTGGCGAGCGCTTCGCGGAGGGAGCGCGTGTCCGCCTTCCGTCGTTCCAACTCCGCCGCCCCCCCGCCGCGTTCGAATTCATCCAAGGCGCGCAGGGCGGCGGCGTGGTCGTGCAGTTCGACGAGCCGCGCGGCCTCGGAAAGGCGGCCGACCGTCTCTTCCTCCTGCTGCCGCTGGAGGTTGACGGCGACGACGGCCCCCACGACGAGCAGCAGGCCGACGACCCAGGAGGAGGTCAGCAGCAGGTAGCGACGGTTGAGGCGGGTGCGCGTGGCCTGACGGAGCGCGCTGGCTTCGCGCAGCAGTCCTTCGGGCAGCCGCTCGGCGTGCGGGCCCGCGCGGTCGAGCCAGGCGCTGAGCCGCACGATGAGGATCGCAGGCGAAGAGCCGCGTGCGGCCTCCAGGCCGAGGATGCGCCACTCTTCGAGCAATCCTTCGACGGCGGCGCGGAGGGCGGCTTCGGCTTCGGCCGTCGCGGCGAGTTCGCCGGCCCAGGCTTCGAGTTCGGCCATCTGCGCGACCAGTTCCGGCGAAAGGTTGAGCTGATGATCGCGTTCGAGCGCGCGCGTGCGGCCCAAGGCGGCGGCGCAGGCTTCCCAGTGACCGCCGGCGCGGGCCTCGGCGGCTTCGGCGACGAGCTTCGTGGCTTGCTCGGCCGCGTTGGCCCGCAGCCAGGTCGCGCGTCGGGCGCGGGCGTCGTCCCAGCGCGGCTCGCCGGCGAGTTCGTTGGCCCCGAAGCGCTCCATGCGCTGCATGAGCTCGGCGGCCTCGGCGGCGCGGGCTTCGGCGAAGAAGGCGCCGACCCGGCCCAGCGATTCGCGCAGGAACTTCGCGGAGAGGCGCGCGAGTTCGGACTGCGCGTTCGGGTCGTCGGGGTTGATGCGGACGATCGAGCGCAGCACCGCCAGCGCGCGGTCTTCGTCGCGGCGACGGATGGCGTCGCGGTAGTCGCGGTAGAGCGGGTGGCTTTCGCCGATGACGCGGCCGTACAGGCTTTCGACCGCGAGCACGTGCTGGCCGTCGAGCGGGAAGCCGGCCGGCAGGCCGCGTTCGCGGCACAACGCATGCCAGCGGTCGGATTCCGCGAAGCTCAGCAGGGCGCAGAGGCCGAGCAGGTCAGGTTCTGCTTCCGCGGCCTGGAAGGCGGCGTGTTCGTTGCCTCCGCGCGCGAGCGTGGCGCATTGCTCCAGACGTTCGCGCGCGCGCAGGCACAGCGCCGCGTATTCACCGGCCAGCGAACGGGCCTCGAGCTCAGGCGTCCCGAGTTCGAGCTGGCCGCGGATGCGGGCGATGAGGCGTTCGGCCTGCATGGATCATCGGAACTCGATGAGGCGTGGGCCGGCGGTCCCGTCGGCGTCGACGGCCTGAACTCCCCAGGGCGCGCCGGCTTCGATCAGCTTGCCCTCACGGAAGGCTTTGCGGCGGGCGGCGACTTCTTCATACGGAGGGGCATCGGGGCCCTGCTTCCCGTCGAGGCGGAGCAGGTCGGTCTCGAGCAGCGAGCGCGTCGCGCGGACGGAGGGCAGGTCGCGGTCCGGGAAGCCGTGACCGGACGGATAGAGGCCGACCTGGCCGTGGGCCCAGACGAAGGCGTTGACGGCGGTCTCGGCCCATGGGGCAGGACGAATGACGCCCGTGTCCGCGTCGAAACGGAGGGCGCCGACGCCGAGGTCAAGCGGACGGAGCAGCGCGGCGTCGCCGATCAGGGCGAGTACGCGGCGATCGCCCTTGGGAAGGATGATCTCGATGAGCAGGTTGGCGGAGCGGGCGCCGTCGGTCGGGGAGAGGATGAGCGACACGACGTTACGGCGGGGGCCGAGGCCGATGCCGATGGCGGCGAGCTTGCCCGGTTCGGGCGTCGATTCGAACCAGGTCGTCGGTCCGCTGACACGGATCTCACCGTTGACGTAAGGCGTCCGGTCGTCGCGCTGATGGGGTGAGAGCAAGGGCAGGACGCGGAGGCGGATCTGCGCGGCGGAGCGCGCGGAAGCGCCGGCTTCGGTGACCCATTTGTTCAGCTGGTCCACCGCGGAACGCGACAAGGGGAACTCGGCTTCGGTGGGAGACTTCGGGCCGGTGTCGGAGAAGCGCCACTGACCCGGGACGGCGAGTGTGGGCCGGACGTCGAGCGAGGGCAGGAGGAGGGTGCGATCTTTGATCTCGAGCAGCTGCTTCCATGCCGCGTCTTCCGGGACGGCGAGCTGTCTGCCGACGCGGAGGGCTTCGAGGGCCTCGGTGTGGGCGGCCTGGCTGGCCTTGGGGTCATCCAGGATGTCGCGATGTTCGATCTTATTACGCAGCCCTTTGACGGCGCCGGCGGAGTAGCCGTTCAGGATGCGCGGAAGGATCTGCTCCTTGTAGTTGCCCAGGCGACGAGGGTCGCGCCGATCAGTCTCCAGCCATAGGCGCGCGGCCGGCAGCATTTCGCCGGACTCGAGCAGGCCGAGAATCTCGTTGACCGCCTGGTTCACGCGCAGGATCTCCTCGGTTTGAGCGAGGTCGGCGGCGGAGGGCGCGGGGGCGACGACCGGCGCCGGCGCGGGTGCGGGCGCTGGCGTCTCGGTACGATTCGTGAAGAGGAAGGCCAGGCCGGCGGCGACCATGAGGAGAACTCCGCCGATGATCCACGGCGTGGCTGAGCCTGCTTGCGGCGCGGTCGGCGCAGCGCCGGGTCGGTGCGTGGCCGCGGTCGGCGTGGTCTTCGGCGAAGTCAGGCCGGCCGCGGCCTGGCGCGCGAGTTCGCCGGTCGGCGCCGGCTGCGCTCTGGCGGCGGCGAAGTCGATCGCCGCGGGGCGCTCGGCGTGGGCGGCCCAGACGAAGCCTGCTTCGCCCGTGAGCCGGGCGTCGGTGGTGAACGTCGCATGCCAGGCGGCCTTGCCGATCAGAGCGGAAGATTCGGCGAAGAGACGCAGCAGCTTCGCGTTGGCGGGCGGGTTGCGCAGGCCGACCGTGGTCGCGCCGGTCGCGTCGATCAGCCAGGCGGCCTTGGCGCCGGTACCGGTGATCTCGCGCCAGGTAAGGGCGGGCGAAAGCGCGATGGCCGGTTCGAGGGCCAGCGGGCGGTCTTCGCCTTCGAGCCAGGCCGGGGCGCCGTTCCATTCGGCGAGCCAGCCTTTCCAGCGGGCGGCCAGGGCGGCCGGCGGAGCGAGCAACGCCGCCTCGTCGGCGGTGAAGATCAGGTGATGGGCGAGACGGTTGTCGCGCTGCGTGTAATCGAGGCCGCGGGCCACGAAGCGGGAGAGTACGAACCAATGGCGGTCGCCGGCGTCGAGCGTGCGGAAGGTGAACGTCTCGCCCTGAGGCAGGTCATGCGGAGTCCCGACAGATTCCAGCAGCTGGGCGAGGCGGTCCGGCACGGCGCGGTGCCGGGCGACGGTGCAATAGCCCGAGCGTCCCGGGGTGAGGCCTTGCGGAGCGGAAGTGAAGACGAGTTGGAGGGGCATCAGGAGGTAGGGGTCGAGGGGAACATCGCCGGCGAGGAGAGATGCAAGAGCCAGTAGAGGGGTTCTTCCACGTGGGCTGGCGCGAGCCGCTGCGGATCCGGCGCGATACGTCCCTTGTTCGGGCCGGATCCGATCATCACCGGCGTATGGCCGAAGGAAGTGGCGGCGAAGAAGCAGATCTGCTCGGCCAGGGATTCGGCCGAGGAGACGAGGCCAGGGCAGAGCGCCAGCAGGACTTCGCGGACGCGGTCCGAGTTACGCCGGACGGCGGCGAGGTCGAGCACGCCGGCCTTGACGACGGGTTCGAGCGGCGAGCTGAGCAGCTTCTCCCAGGTGTCGGACTTGCCGACGACGAAGGCGAGCGGCGTCGCGATGCGCTGGTCGTGGGCCAGGCCGAGCACGCGCTTCATGCGCGTCTCCATCTCGGCGAGGATGCTGTCCTGCTGATCGACGCGTCCCTTGAGGGAGAGCTGCGGATCGTCGACGCCGACGAGCCTGGCCTTGAAGCGCGCGTTGGCGGTCGGATCGAAGAGGAAGATCAGCCCGCTCGAAGTCGCTACGTGCATCGCGCCAGGCGAGTCATGGATGTCGATGCCGGGTTCGAAGTGCTCGCCGGCGTTGTCGTACAGGATGACCGAGGTGTCCAAGGCCGGTTGCCCGGGGAGGCTGAGCGTGTAGATGAACGGACGGGGCAGGGAGACCATTCGGCCGAGGCGCGGGAGCTTCTCGTACGTGGCGCCTTCGAGGGCCGTCTTGCCGAGCAGCGCGTCTTCCGGCGTCGCGGCCGAGAACAGAGTGCTGCGCATCTGGTTGAGCAGCATGTTACCGCTCGGGTCGCCGTCCTTGAAGGCGAGCGAGAAGTCCTCCGGCAGGCGGTCCTGGAGCACTCGGGTGAGCACGGCGAGATAGTAGGACTTGCCGGCGCTGGGGGCGCCGATGAGCGAGATGATGCGGTGGGGGCGTTCGAGGTAACCAGGCGGGAGCTGCCGGCGGCAGTGCGGGCAGGCGATGTCGGTGCAGGCCAGGCCCATCGGGTCGAGGGCGAGTCCTTGATCATTGAAGCGCGTGGGCTGGAAGCGCAGGCGTGCGTCGGAGCCGAGGATCGGGTCGCCGCGCAGCTTCTCATGCACCGCGATGCTCAGCGCGTCGCCGGCGTCGAAGCGCGTCCAGCAGACCGGGCAGACGTGCGCGCCGCGGTTCTGTTCGGCGGCGAGCAACGCCTGGCTCTCGCGGCGGACGACCGGCTCTTCGGGCGGAGCGAGCAGGGGGGCGATCTGCGCGAGGTTGAAGCCGACCTCCAGGCCGACCGGCGTGCAGGCGAGGGCGTCGGGCGGCAGGCCGGAGCGACCGGCGGCGTCGAGGAGTCCCGTCGCCGGGAATTCGCCGAGCTGATCGCCGGTGCGCGCGTCGAACAGGACCCAGAGGTCGGTCCGGATGAACGCAAAGTCTTCCTGGGTGCGGGGGGCGACGACGAGCAGGGCCGACGGTAGCTGGACCGTCGTGGGTTCGGTCACGGCCAGCCGCTGGTTCAGCGGCGAGCCGTTGACCAAGGCGACGCCTTCGCCCGAAGCCTCGAGTGCCACGAGTTCTCCGGCCGGGACCAGGTTCAGGGCGGGGTGGGGGGAGTCGCCGGGAAGCGAAGACGGGAGGTCGGCGGTGGAGCCTTTTTCGCCGCTGAGGCAATTGACCCAGGAGAGGGCAGGGGTTTTCTTGCGGGTCGTGAACATCGGCTCCTGAAAGTCGGGGTTTTAAAGAGGTTGATTAGCGAGGGGTAATTGTAAAGATATGTCATCACGATTATGGGTCGACTCAGGCCTGTTTTCCCCTAAAGTAATCGTACCCCTATGGAGACCGAAGCCGACCAGTCCGCCTTGGACCGCGCCCGTCAGGGGGACCTGTCGGCTTACAACGAGTTGGTCCTGAAGTATCAGGGTCGGATCTTCGCTAAAGTCTTCTCCTTGCTCCGTAACCGCCAGGACGCCGAGGAAATCACCCAGGACACCTTCATCCGGGCCCACCGGGTGCTGGCCTCTTTCCGCGGAACCGCCACTTTTTCGACCTGGATCCACCAGATCGGCACGAATCTCGCTCGGAACCGCTACTGGTACTGGCGCCGCCGCAAGCGGGACCAGTCCATGTCGCTCGACGCCGACCTCGGCGACGATCCCGGCGCCACCCTGCACGATATCCTTTCGGACGGCGCCCAGGGGCCCGGCCACGAGGCCCAGCATAACGAATTCGTCCACAAAGTGGCCGAGTGCATGGAACAATTGAAGCCGGAACACGCTCGTATCCTGACGATGCGCAATGTCCGCAATATGTCGTACGAAGAGATCGCCGAAGACCTCGGGCTCTCCATCGGCACGGTCAAGAGCCGCATCAACCGCGCCCGCGAAGCCCTGCGCGAACTCATGGGAGAGGAGTTCCGCGGATGAGCGCCGCCGAATTCGAATCTCTCGTCGCCCTTTTCCTAGAGGGGAGCGCCTCCGCCGACCAGGTCACCCGTCTGCGCGCCGCGTTGAGCGCCTCGCCGGCCTTGCGCGCCCGCTTCCAGGCCTGCGCCCGCCTGCATCAGGCCCAGCTCGCCTGCCTGAGCCATCGCGAAGAGCGTTCATCGGCCGGAGCGATGTCCTGGCTGCACGGCTATGGTCAGCGCATGGGCCGCTCTTTCGCCCATCTCTGCCTGCTCGCCCTGGTCTTCGTCGAGCTGCAGGTCACGATTCCCGCCGAATACTCCGGCCTGCTCTCCTACGTCGAAGAACAGGTGCCCGCCGAGGAACCGGTCCTTGGTTCCGCGGATATGCCAGTGCGACTGATCACGGATGTCGCCCAGGAAGCCGACCTTTCGCAGGCCGTCGAAGTCCCTGAGCTCACGATGCCGGTCCTGGTCGCGCCGGAGATGGTCATGCCGTCCGACGATCCCGTCGCCATCGAGGTCTGAGGCTGATATCCTGCCTTGCTTCCCACCACTCCCGGGCGTCAATGGATGCACGGATGAAGGCAGCAGAATCCAGGCCCGAGGTTCGCCTCAAAGGCATCGCCGCCGCCCCTGGCGTCGCCCGTGGTCCCGCCTACCCGCTGATGCGGGGCATGGCCATCGTCGCCTGCGAGAAGGTCGCCGACCCGGACGCTGAGATCCGTCGGCTGGAGGGCGCCTTGGCGGCGACCCGGTTGGAGATCGCGCAGCTCCGCGACGACGTCGCCCGTAAGCTGAACGAATCCGAAGCCTCCATCTTCGACGCCCACCTGCTCGTGCTCGAGGACGTCGCGCTCATCGATGACGTCAGCCGCGAGGTGCGGAGCACCGGCTTCAACGTCGAGTTCTGCTTCCAGGAGGTCGCCCAACGTTACATCGAGATCTTCGAGAAGATGGATGACGACTTCCTGCGGGAGCGGGCCTCGGACATCCGTGACGTCACCGGGCGCGTGCTCGACCAGCTGCTCGGCACCCAACCCGAACGCGTCGGCCAGGCGGCCCTGGAACACGTCGTCGCCGCGCGCGACCTCACGCCTTCCGACACCGCCGGCCTGCACGACGGCGGCGTCCTGGCGTTCGTGACGGAAGAAGGCGGGCGCACCAGCCACTCCGCGATCATGGCCCGTTCGCTCGACGTCCCCGCGGTCGTCGGCGTCAAGGGACTCATGGAAGCCGTGCGCGAAGACGACGTCATCCTCGTCGACGGCGAGACCGGGCTCGTCATCCTCAATCCGACGCCCGAGACCATCGAAGGGTACCGCGACAAGGAGCAGGCGATCCGCCAGCGTCGCGACCGCGTCCGCGCGGAAGTCTCTTTCCCGGACCTGACCGCGGATGGCGCGGCCTTCAGCCTGCTCGCCAACATCGGCGATCCGGCCGAGATGGAAGACGCGCTCGCCTACTGCGCCCGCGGCATCGGCCTCTATCGTACCGAGAACCTTTATCTGCGCCTCGACGGCTGGCCCGACGAATACGTGCAGTATGAGGAATATGCCGAAGCCGTGCGTCTCGCGAAGGGCCGGCCGGTGACCTTCCGTACCCTCGACATCGGCGGCGACAAGCGGCTGGGCGATCTCGCCGACGAGGCCAATCCCTTCATGGGCTACCGCGCCGTGCGCATGTGCCTCGAGCGACCCGACGTCTTCCGTCCGCAGCTCCGCGCGCTCGTCCGCGCCGCCGCGCTCGGTCCGGTGCAGGTGATGTTCCCGATGATCTCCGGCGTCGAGGAGCTGCGCCGCGCCAAGGCCGTCTTCCGTGACGTCGAGGCCGAGCTCGCCCGCGAAGGCTTGCGCCCCGTCGAGGCGATCCGGCTCGGCGCGATGATCGAGATCCCCTCGGCCGTGCTGGTCGCCGACAGCCTCGCCGCCGAAGCGGATTTCTTCAGCGTCGGCACCAACGACCTCGTCCAGTACCTGCTCGCCGTCGACCGCGGCAACCAGCGCGTCGCCTCGCTCTACGATCCTTGCCATCCCGCCGTCGTGCGCACGCTCCTAGCGATCTTCGCCGCCGCGCAGAAGGCCGGGATCCCCGCCGCCGTCTGCGGCGAACTGGGCGGCGATCCGCTGTGGGCGCCCTTGCTCATCGGTCTCGGCGTTCACGAGCTCAGCATGAGCCCCGCCGCCTTGCCCGAAGTCCGCTTCGTCCTCCGTCATTCCACCGCCGCCGAACTCCGAGAGCTCGCCGCCCAGGTCGTCGCCTGCGATGACGCGGCCCGGACGCGTGCGCTGCTGCAGGAATTCGCCGTCGCTAAGCTTAAGTTACGCTGATGTCTTCCCGTCTTCCCGCCGCGAACGCGCATGTCGCGGCCATGTCTCCCTATGTCCCCGGCGAGCAGCCGCAGGGCGGGGGATGGGTCAAGCTCAACACCAACGAGAACCCTTATCCGCCGAGCCTGCGCTCGCTCGAGGCCATCCGCGTCGCTTTGGTCAACGAAGGCGCCGCGCTGCGCCTCTATCCGTCGCCGGATTCCGCGCCCCTGCGCGAGGCCGTCGCGCGCTTCCATGGTTTCGAGGCGGCGAACGTCGTCGCGGGCAATGGTTCCGATGACATCCTCAACCTCCTGATCCGCGCCTACGCCGGTCCCGGTCGCCCGATCGGCATGCTCAATCCGAGCTACTCGCTCTATCCCGTGCTCGCGGCCGCCCAGCATGCCGAAGTCGTCAAGGTCGAGGTCACGGATGACTTGGGCGTCGACGTCGACTCCGTCGCCCAGTGCGGCGCCGCGATCTTCTTCCTCACCAATCCGAACGCCCCGCTCGGCGTGGCCTTCGCGACGGACGTCGTCCGCTCGCTCGCCAGGGCTTTCCCCGGCCTGCTCGTCGTCGACGAAGCCTACGCCGCTTTCGCCGACGCCGACTGCGTCGCGCTCGTGCGGGAGTTTCCCAACGTCGTCGTCACCCGTACGATGTCCAAGGCTCATGCTCTCGCCGGGCTGCGCGTCGGTTACGCACTCTGTCCACCCGCGGTCGCCGAGGTGCTCCACCGCGTCCGCGACAGCTACAACGTCGACCGCCTCGCCCAAGTCGCCGCCGCGGCCGCGCTTGACGACCGCGAGTGGCTCGACGTGACCGTCGCCCAGGTGCGCGCGACGCGCGACCGCCTCGTCGCCGCGCTCCGCAAGTCCGGCTGGCAGGTGAATCCCGCCGCCGGTAACTTCGTGCTCGCCGCGCCCGTCTCGACGAAGCGTCCGGCCTCGGTCGAGACCGCCGCCCATTGTTTCGAGTTCCTCCGTGCCCGGAAGATCCTCGTCCGCCGTTTCCCGAACCATCGCCTCACCGAGAAGTCCCTGCGCATCTCCGTGGGCACGGAACAGGAAACCGACGTCTTCCTGCAGGCCCTGGCGGTCTGGATGGAAGGGTGAGGTTGACAATCCTGCCTTCCGCGGGGATTTCTGAGGGATGAGCGCAGCCGTCCGTAAAGCCAGCCTCCGCCGGGATACCGCCGAGACCAAGATCGCCCTCGAGGTGAACCTAGACGGCACCGGGACGTCGGAAATCGCCACCGGTGTGGCCTTCTTCGACCACATGCTGACGCTCTTTTCCCGTCACTCGTTCGTCGACCTCAAGGTCAAGGCGACCGGCGACACCGACGTCGACTACCACCACACCGTGGAGGACGTCGGCATCGTCCTCGGACAGGCCATCAAGGAAGCGCTCGGCGACAAGGCCGGCATCCGTCGCTATGGGTTCTTCATCCTGCCGATGGACGAGACCCTGGCCCGCTGCGCCGTCGACCTCAGCAATCGTCCGATGATGGTCTACCAGGTCGAGATCACCAACTACATGGTGAAGGACTTCAACATCGCGCTCGTCCGTGAGTTCTTCCAAGGCCTCGCCAACTCGCTCGGCTGCAACCTGCACCTGAAGCTCGAGTATGGCGACGAGCCGCACCACATCGCCGAAGCCCTGTTCAAGGCCTTCGCCCGCGCTTTGCGTGAGGCGCTCGAAGTCGACCCGCGCCAGGGTGGCCGCGTGCCGAGCACCAAGGGTACGCTGGCCTGACCGTGGAAGCCTCCGGGACAGCGCGCCGCCCGCGGGTGGCCGTCATCGATTACGGGATGGGCAACCTCCGCAGCGTCAGCCGCGCCATGGTCGCCGCCGGTGCCGATGCGTTCCTGGCCGCGACGCCGGCCGAGGCCGAGCAGGCCGAGCTGGTCGTGTTCCCGGGGCAGGGCGCCATGGCGGACTGCATGGACTGCATCCGTCGAAACGACTTCGAATCCTTCCTGAAACAATGGATCGCCGCCGACCGCCCGTTCCTCGGGGTCTGCATGGGTCTGCAGGTCCTGTTCGAGCGTTCCGAGGAAGCTGACCGTCCCGGCCTGGGCGTATTCCCGGGTGTCGTCCGCCGTTTCCCCTCCCAGCCCGGCCTGCGGATTCCCCACATGGGTTGGAACGAAGCCATCTTCAAGCCCGGCGCCCCGTTGACCCAGGGCCTGCGAGCGGAAGGGGAGCCCTTCTATTTTGTCCATAGTTACCGGGTGGTCGAGACCGACCCCTCCCTGGTCTGGTGCGAGACCGATTATGCGGGCCGTTTCGTGAGCGGAGTCCGTCGCGGACGGGTCTTCGCGACCCAGTTCCATCCGGAGAAAAGTCAGGTCAAAGGCTTGCAACTCTACCGCAATTTCCTGACCTTGTCCGTCCGCTGAAGGGTATTGCGACTCTCGGCGGACCCTATCCCTGCCATGAGCTCCAACACCGCCTCTCTCAAACTGGAAGACAAGGAAATCGTCCTCCCCATCGTCGTCGGCACCGAAGGCGAACGCGGGGTCGATGTCCGTAAACTGCGCGACGACACCGGCTACATCACTTTCGACGACGGCTACGCCAACACCGGCGCCTGCGAATCCAAGGTCACCTTCATCGATGGCGAGAAGGGCATCCTGCGCTACCGCGGCTACGGCATCGAAGAGCTCGCCGAGAAGTCCAACTTCATCGAAACGGCCTACTTGCTGATTTACGGCGAACTGCCCACGACCGCCCAGTTGACGGCCTTCAAGGCCCGTATCCTGGACAACTCGCAGATCCACGAAGGCTTGCGCATCGCCCTCAGCGGCTTCCCTGGCAACGCCCACCCGATGGCCGTGCTCTCCGCCACCCTGAACACCCTCGGTTGCTATTACCCCGAGCTCGGCACCAATGAGCGTACGCATGACTTGGCCAAGTTCGACGCCACCGCCGCCGTCCTGATCTCCAAGGTCCGCACCCTCGCCGCGCTCGCCCATCGCTCCAAGGAAGGCGAGCCGCCCGTGTACCCGAAGCCGGGCCTCGATTACTGCTCCAACTTCCTGCACCTGCTCTTCTCGCAGCCCAACGCCGACTACGCCGTCCACCCGGAGATCGCCCGCGCGCTCGACCTGATCCTCCTCCTGCACGCCGACCATGAGCAGAACTGCTCCACGTCCACCGTGCGGATGGTCGCCTCCGGCGGCGCCAACCTCTTCCCGTCGGTCTCCGCCGGCGTCTGCGCCCTCTGGGGTCCCCTCCACGGCGGCGCCAACCAGGCCGTCATCGAGATGCTCGAAGAGATCCATGCCTCAGGTGACGACGGCTCGCGCTTCATCGCCGATGCCAAGGACAAGACTAAGAGCGTCCGCCTCATGGGCTTCGGCCACCGCGTGTACAAGAACTACGACCCGCGCGCCAAGATCATCAAGGCTCAGTGCGACAAGGTCCTCAAGGTCCTCGGCATCAACGACCCGCTCCTGGCCATCGCCATGCGTCTCGAAGAAGCCGCGCTCAACGACCCGTACTTCAAGCAGCGCAACCTCTACCCGAACGTCGATTTCTACTCGGGCATCATCCTCAAGGCCATCGGCATCCCGACGGAGATGTTCACCGTCATCTTCGCCATCGGCCGCATGCCGGGTTGGATCTCGCACTGGAAGGAAATCGCCGAGACCCCGAAGCAGAAGATCCATCGCCCGCGCCAGATCTACGTCGGTCACACTGAGCGTAAGTACTCGCCGATCGCCCAGCGTAGCTGAGCGACCTGGATAGTCCGCAAAGGGGGAGGGCCGAACGTTTCCGTTCGGCCCTCCGTCTTTTGAGCCATACACTATAAGCCGGATTCTGTCCTTGGGCGGCTCTCGCCGATCCCCTGCGCGTTCATTTCTCTGACCTT
>JBILXR010000158.1:0-4514 GCA_044378215.1 Opitutales bacterium | reverse complement strand
TCGAACGTCTGGCCAAGGAGAAGACGCTTTATTTCCGCTTCGTCGGCAAACGAATCAGGCATGTCAGGGTGTCCAAGCTGGAAGGCTTGCTCGCCAGGCTACTGGCTCGTCTGTCGGCATATCCCACTTCCGCCTAGGCCAGCGGTCGTAAGCGCGAACGCCCGTCGAGCGGCTGTCGACGACACCATGTCCCGGTTTTCCTTGCGACCGACTGATCGGTACAAGGTCTCCCTATGCCTGACGTCTTGCCTACCCCCGCGGGCCGAACTTGCGCTGCGGGGGTTGGGTCGGCGGCATGGGTTCGATCTGGACGCCGGCGCAGGCCGGGTGGCGGCCGAAGACGCCGTAGCTTTCGGTGTCGAAACGGGTCGTCATGCCGCGGGCGGCTTCGGCGACGAGCACGCGACCGTCCGGCTGGATGAAGCCGACCTGCACGATGGTCGGGCCGTCGACCTTGCGCGTGTGCGCGACGATCTTCTCGAGGAAGTCGCCGGCGTCGGGGCCCGGCTTGAGGGCGAAGAGGATCTTCTTGATGAGGCTCGGGGCGCGGCGGAGCGTGCTGATGGCGTGGGCGCTGAGCGACCATTCGCCACGCTCTTCGCGCCAGTTGAGGCGGGCGTCGACGATGACGTGCGAGCCGTCCATGAGCAGGGGGAGCTCGCCGTCCTTGAGCTGCGCGGCGGCATCATAGGCGTCGGAGAACATCATGACGGGGATGGTCACCGAGCGGGAGGCGACGGTGAAGAGGGCCCAAGGGCGGTTATCCTTCTTGGAGATCTTCTTCTCGAGGCCGCCGACGATCCCACAGATGCGCACGGTGTGCCGCTGCTGCTTGTCGAGGTCGACGCGGTCCGGGGTGACGACCATCGTGGCGATCGCCTCGTCGAGTCCGTGGTAGTCGGCGAGCGGATGTCCGCTGAGGTAGAAGCCGAGGAGCGACTTCTCGCCGTTGAGCATCTCGAGCTTGGGCATCTTCTCCGACTTGCGGAGGATGAGGTCGGTGGGGCGGGCGGCCCCGGCGTCCTCGGCCCCGAGGAGGTCGAAGAGCGAACCCTGGCCGCTGGCGCGCTCCTTGCGCTCGCCCGCGAAGTGACGGCGGACGGATTCGATGGAGTCGACGAGGTGGCGGCGGTCCTCGCCGGTGAAATCGAAGGCGCCCGCGCGCACGAGACAGTCGAGGGTACGGGCGTTGAGGTCGAACTCGCCCATGCGGCCCACGAAGTCGGCGAAGTCCTTGAAGGGGCCGTTCTTCTCACGCTCGGTGACGATATTGCGCGCGGCCTGCTCGCCGACGCCCTTGATGGCGCCCATGCCGAAGCGGATGGCGTTGTCCTTGATGACCGGCGTGAAGTCGGTGTCCGATTGGTTCACGTCCGGGCCGAGGGCCTTCATGCCGAGGGCTTCGACCTCCCCCATGAACTCGGCGAGTTTGTCGGCGTTACCCTGTTCGGACGTGAGCACGGCGGCCATGAACTCGACCGGGTAGTTGGCCTTCAGGTAGGCGGTGCGATACGAGAGGATCGCGTAGGCGGCGGAGTGGGACTTGTTGAAGCCGTACTCGGCGAACTTCTCCAGGGTGGCGAAGATCTCCTCAGCCTTCTTCTTGTCGATGTTGTTGGTCGTCTTGGCGCCTTCGACGAAGATCGAGCGCTGCTGCTCCATCTCCTCGCGGATCTTCTTGCCCATCGCGCGACGAAGCATGTCGGCGCCGCCGAGGGTGTAGCCGGCGACCACGCGGGCGGCTTCCATGACCTGTTCCTGGTAGACCAAGATGCCGTAGGTCTCCTTGGCGACCTTCTCGAGGAGCGGATGCGCGTATTTGACGAAGCTGGGGTCGTCCTTGCCCTTGATGTAGTCGCCGATGAACTGCATCGGACCCGGACGATAGAGCGCGATGAGCGCGACGATCTCGTCGATCTGCGTGATGTGGAACTTGCGGCAGAGCGACTGCATGCCGCCGGATTCGAGCTGGAACACGCCGATGGTCTTCGCCTCGTTGAGGAGGGCGAAGGTCTTGGGGTCCTCGAAGCCGACCTTCTCGATATCAAAGTCGGGCTGCTTGCGATGCTTGCGCACGAGCTTCTGGGCGTCGTCGATGATCGTGAGCGTCTTGAGGCCCAGGAAGTCCATCTTCAGGAGACCGAGTTTCTCGACGGGGTCCTTGGCGTATTGGGTCGTCAGGTCACCTTCCTGCATCGTCACCGGGATGATGTCGGTGAGCGGCCGGTCGGCGATGATCATGCCGCACGCGTGCTTGCCGGAATTGCGCACCATGCCCTCGATGACGCGGCCGGTCTCGATGATGCTCGCGGCCTGCGGATTGATGGCGACCTCCTCGCGGAGCTCGTTGGACTTCTTCAGGGCGTCCTCGAGCGAGATGTTGATGTCGTCGGGGACGAGCTTGGCGAGGCGGTTGGTCTCGATGAACGGCAGGTCGCGGATGCGCGCGAGGTCGCGGACGACCATCTTGGCGCCGAACGTGCCGAAGGTGATGATGTTGGCGACGCGGTCCTCGCCGTACTTCTTCCGGACGTAGCCGACGACCTCATCGCGGCGACGCATGCAGAAGTCGATGTCGAAGTCGGGCGCGGAGACGCGCTCGGGATTCAGGAAGCGTTCGAAGAGCAGGCCGAAGCGGATCGGGTCGATGTCGGTGATCTTGAGGCAGTACGCCACGATCGAGCCGGCGCCCGAGCCTCGGCCCGGGCCGACAGGGATGTCATGCTTGCGCGACCAGTCGATGAAGTCCCAGACGATGAGGAAGTAGTCGACGAAGCCCGTGCCCGCGATGACGCCCATCTCGTAGTCGACGCGGCGGCAGAGTTCGGCGGGGCTGGTCTGGCCCGGGCCGGGGACCTTCTCGTCCTTCCACGCCTTGGGGTCGTCGTAATCCACCGCATAGCGTTCCTTGAGGCCGGCCTTCACCTGTTCGAGCAGGTAGGAGCCGTTGGCCCGCATGGCCTTGCGCTTCTCGGCTTCGATGACGAAGTCGCCCGGCTTGCCGGCGGAGACCAGCAGGCCGTTCTTGAGCTGCTCGTAGCCGTCGAGGATGGCGTCGATCTTATCGGAGGCCTTGGGCTTCACGCCTTCGCTGAAGATATAGACGGGATAGTTGTTCTGGCCGACGGGCAGCTTGACGTCGCACATCTCGGCGATGGCGACGGTGTTCTTGATGGACTCAGGGACCTCGCCGAAGACGCGGAGCATCTCGGTCTCGCTCTTGAGGTAGAACTCCGTGGCGGAGTAGCGCATGCGGCGCTCATCGGCCAGGCGGGCGCCGGTCTGGATGCAGAGCATCGCATCGTGGGCGACGGAATCGCCGGCGTCGACGTAGTGCACGTCGTTGGTGGCGACCACGCGCAACTGGAACTCCCCGGCGAGCTTGAGCAGGTCGGCGATGATGCGCTTCTGCTCCTCGAGGCCGTGGTCCATGAGCTCGATGACGAAGTTCTCGCGGCCGAAGATCTCGACGAACTTACCGCAGGCCTTGCGAGCGGCTTCGTAGTCGCCGCGGAGGAGGGCCTGGGGGATGACGCCCTGGAGGCAGCCGGAGAAACCGATCAGGCCGTCGGCGTGCTTGGCGAGTTGCTCGAGGTCGGTGCGCGGTTTGTAGTGCAGGCCGCGGACGTGCGCGTCGGAGACGAGCTTGGTGAGGTTCTGGTAGCCTTTGAAATTCCGGGCGAGCACGCCCATGTGGAAATACTTGTGCTCGCGACGATCCGGCTTGTCGGTGAGCGCGTGGTCCCAGACGAGGTAGAGCTCACAGCCGAGGAGGGGCTTGAGCTTCACGTCGCCCTTGGAGCGCTGTTTGGCCTCGTTCCAGAAATCGAAGAGGCCGAAGAGGTTGCCGTGGTCGGTGATCGCCACCGCGCGCATGTTCATGTCGCAGGCGCGCTCCATCAGGCGGTCGATGCGGCTGCAGCCGTCGAGCATGCTGTAGTCCGTATGCACGTGAAGGTGCACGAAGTCTCGGCTGATGGTTTCCGGGTCGGCCATGCGTGAGGGCGATAATAGGGAGCCGTCGGAGGGCAGGGGAAGGCATTAATCCGCGAGGTTATCCGCGGACTTATGCGCAGCGGCCCCGCGGGCCGAATCCGGGCCTTACTTGACCTTCACGAAGGTGCGCTTGCCGGCCTGGATGACCAGCTCGCCCGCGGGCTGCGCGACCTTCAGGGACGGGTCGGAGACCTTGTCGTCGCCGATTTTGACTGCGCCGCCTTCGATGAGGCGACGGATCTCCTTCTTGGAGGGGAAGAGGTTGGTCGCGGCGAGGAGGTCGACGATGCTGGCTTCGGTCGCGCCGCCGGAGACGGCGGCCCAGGTGAACTCAGGCATGTCCGTGCGAACGCCACCTTTGGAGAAGACGTTCTCGAACTCGGCGCGTTCCTTGGCGCCGGCGCCCGCGCCGTGGAACTTATCCGTCAGGCGCGTGGCGAGCTGCTTCTTGGCTTCCATCGGGTGGCCGGCCTTGAGCGCGGCGATCTCTGCCGGCGTCGAGAGCAGGAGGAGGTCGT
>JBILXR010000026.1:0-16502 GCA_044378215.1 Opitutales bacterium | reverse complement strand
CCGCCGTCGCCGGCGGCGCCGACCGCGTCGTCCTCTGCGACACCAACGGCGGTTCGTTGCCTTCGGAAGTCGCCGCGGCCACCCGTGCCGCCATCGCCGCGCTCAAGAAGACCCCCGTCGGCATCCACACGCACGACGACGCCGGCCTCGGCCTCGCCAACGCCCTCGCTTCCCTTGAAGCCGGCGCCTCGCATGTCCAGGGCACCGTCAACGGCATCGGCGAGCGCACCGGCAATTGCGACCTCACCGCGGTCATCCCTTGCGCCCAGCTGAAGTTCGGTTGGAAGTGCGTCTCTTCGACCTCGCTCAAGGGCCTCGCCGGCCTGTCGCGCTTCGTCGACGGCGTCGCCAACCTCGCGCCTGATCCCCGCCGTCCTTGGGTCGGCACCGCGGCCTTCGCGCACAAGGGCGGCACGCACGTGGACGCCGTCCGCAAGTTCTCCGCCGCTTACGAGCACGTCGACCCGACCGTCGTCGGCAACGAACGTACCGTGCTCGTCAGCGACCAGTCCGGACGTAGCAATATCGTCCTCAAGGCGAAGTCCCTCGGCATCGACCTCGACCGCGATTCTCCGGCCACCGCCACCGCCCTCGACGAGCTGAAGAAGCTCGAGCATGGCGGTTGGAGCTTCGAAGACGCCGAGGCCTCGCTCGCCCTCCTGCTCCGTCGCCATATCGGCAAGAGCAAGGCCGCGCCTTTCGAGGTCGCTTCGTATCACGTCACCGCGCGCGGCGCCAAGGGTTCGGCCTACTGCGAAGCCGTCGTCCGACTCAGCATCGCCGGCAAGGAGACCCTCACGGTCGCCGAGGGCGACGGCCCGGTCCATGCGCTCGACCAGGCCCTGCGCTCCGCGCTCGTGAAGTCCTTCCCCAAGCTGGCGAAGGTCAGCCTCGTGGACTACAAGGTCCGCATCCTCGGCGGTACCGACGGCACCGCGGCCAAGACCCGCGTGGTCATCCGTTCCTCCGACGGCAAGGCCTCCTGGGGTACGGTGGGCGTCAGCGAGAACCTCGTCGAGGCCTCGCTGCAGGCCATCGTCGACGGTTACGCCCACGCGCTGTCCTGAGGCTCCGGCTGTCGCGTTGACTGCCTGCAAGGGCGGGGTAGAAAGTTTCACCCCAGCCCTTTATGCGTCCGCTTCTCCTGCTGCTCGCCGCCGTCTCCGCCTTCGCCGCCGATCCCGCCGCGAAACTACGCATCTACGAACTGGGCGCTCCCGGCGCGGACAAGCTGAGCGACCTCCCCGTGCGCTATGCCGAAGCGATGGGCAAGGGCTACACCTCCGAGACGCCCAATCCCGTCTTCCGGCTGAGCGACCTGATCTTCCTGCCGGAGGGTCGTCGGGAGCGGCTCGATCTTTACGTCCAGTATGCGCGCGACTTCAAGGTCCGTCGGCCCGGCGTCCTCTTCATCCATGGCGGTGGTTTCACCGCCGGCGACAAGGCGGAGTTTCGTTCCGCGAGCGTCAGCGCCGACCTTGCCCGCGCAGGCTATGTCGTCGTCAGCTGCAATTACGTCCTCGGCGCGAAGGACAAGCCTGGCGTCTGGCCGCGCAACATCGCCGATTGCCGCGACGCCGTCCGCTGGATGCGGGCGAATGCCGACGTGCTCGGCTTGGATCCTGACCGCATCGCCGTCGCGGGTGGTTCGGCCGGTGGTTACCTCGCGCTCATGGTGGGCCTGTCCGATGACAAGACCGGTCCCGGTGGCGATCCGTCGGCGAAGCATTCGGCGAAGGTCTCCGCCGTCATCGACATGTATGGCGTCGTGAATTTCTCCAAGCACGGCAAAGGCGTCGTCCCAGGCGTTTCTGCCGCGGATCAGGCGGCATACCTGCCGGAGAACCAGTGCGATCCGCAGGATCCGCCCGTGCTCATCCTGCACGGCACCGCCGATGCTATCGTCGACATCGCGCAGTCCGACGCCATGGCCAAGGCTTTGCGCGCGGCCGAGGTGCCTCATGAATATATCATCGTCGACGGAGCTCCGCACACCTTCGACCTTCATCCCAAAGGAAAGAGCTGGAGGCGGACGGGCGTGGTCGGAGGCATCGACGTCACCAGTGCGTCGGACCAGCCCGACCTGACCGCGGCGACGCTCGATTTCCTCGCCCGGACGATCGGGAAGTAAGGCTTACTCCTTCAGGCGGGCCATCACCGTCGAGCCCTGGAGCTGGACGTCGAAGCGTCCGGTGTCCTCGAGCATGCGGTAGAACTTCGCATAACGCGGGGCGTTGGCTTCGAGGCCGGGGTGTTCCTGCAGGAGGAACTTCTTGATGACCTCGACCTTCAGCCACTCGCCTTCGGGAGCGAGGCCGGTGGCGACGTCGACGAGCGCATCGATGATATCCTGACGCTGCAGCAGCTGGGCGCGGCGCTGGTCGGCCTCGGCCTTGCCTTGGGCCTGCTGCGCGGAGGTGAGGTTCGGGCGGTCGCGGTAATCCTGGCCGGCGTTGTCCTCCTGAGGGCGGGCTTCGCGCGGCGCACGCGGTTCGCGGGCCTGGCGCGGTTCGCGCTGGGGGCGTTCCGGGCGGGCTTCGCGTCGGGGGCCGGGCTCGCGTTGCGCACGGGGGGCGTCGGCGAAGCGGAGGTCAGGCAGCATCTGCTCGAACTGGTCGAGCAGGGCGCCGACCTCCTTGTTCTTCGGCGTCAGCGCGCGCAACGCCTGGGCGAGCAGGGCGAGGGCTTTGCGCGGATCGGACTTGGCGGCCTGTTCGTCATCCATGCGCGCGCGCAGTTCGGACAGGTTCAGGTAATGGTGCGCCGTGGAGCGGAGGGCCTTGTGGGTGCGTTCGCCCATCACGATGATGCGGACGCCGAGGCGCTTGGCATCCTCGACGACGGGCGTGAAGTCGCTGTCGTTCGTGACGAAGATGAGGGTCGTCGGCGGAGTGGGGCCGGCCATCAGCTTCACCGCGTCGATCGTCAGGCGCATGTCGGCGGCGTTCTTGCCGGGGGTGTAGCTGCGCTGGTCGACGAGTTCGAGCTCGGTCCATTCCTGGGCGGCGGAGCGCCAGCCGCTGAGGCGACCTTGGAAGTCGCCGTAGGCCTTGGCGGCGGCGATCGCCGTGTCGCCGATGAAGCGACGAAGGGTGGGGAGGTGCTGGTGGGAGACGTTGTCGGCGTCGATCAGCACGCCGATACGCTGATTGGGCTGGGCCTTGGCGGCTTCCGGGGTGGAGGTCGAGGCGGCGTCGGCCTGCCGCTTCGTCGGCTTGGCGGCACGGCGGCCGGCGGGCTTGGCGCTACGGCGGGCGGGAACGGTCTTCTTAGCTTTGGGTCGGGTCACGGGAGAGAGTCTGCTTATCCCTGCGACGGAAGCCACGCCTCTACAATGCGAAACCTCTTTCGACCCTTCCGGCGGACGACCATGATATTTTTTGCTGGAACTTGAAGGTTTTACGGATGTTAAAACAGCGTGTCTTCACGGCCGTCACTCTTCTTTGCTCTGGTCGGCGCCTTGTGCCTTGGCGCATCCGCGCTGTTCTCCGTCGAGCCCGTCTGGGTCGCCAAGCCGGGACCTTGGGGAGACCTGCAGGTGCGTGCCGTCTACCTGGAGCCGCCGGAGAACATCCTCGCCGTCGTCGCCAAACCCTCGTCGGTGACCCGCTGGACCTTCGAACAGACCACCGAGAAAGGCGTCCGGGCGATCATGGAGAAGGCGGGAGTCCCGTCCGCGCTCGTCGACCGGATCATGGGGCCGACCCAGGTGGTCGCCAGCGGCAATAACGTCGTCGTCCTGCCCAAGGTCGAAGATCTCGTGGCGATGGGTGAGGTCGCTCGTTCCGCCCTTTACGTCGAGCTGGCTAAGTCGAACTCGAACGAATACCAGCGCGACCCCGTCTTCATCCACGGCGGAGACATCGATGACTGGCTGGCCGAGACCGAGATCACCCAGCCGCAGCAGGAACTGCTGCGCAAGCTGCTCTGGCGGCGAGGGTCGGCCCTCGTCTTCAGCGATATCCAGGCCCTCCTGACACTGGCGAAAAATTCCGAAGAGGTCGCCGCCGTCTTCCGCACGATCACGCGCGTCCGCAGCCTCCTGGTCGAACTTAAGCTCCCCCTCAGGGACGGCCGGGCGACGTTCATCGATTATTGGAGCGCCGGCAGCCTGAATGCCGAACGCACGCCTTTCCTCGTGGCGGTCACCCGCCGCCGCGCGCGTCAGGACATCGACGTGACCCAGTTCCTGCCCACCTTGGCCCGCCGTCGCGTCTACACTTTCCCGACCGCCGCGATGGGCTTGAAGGGCCGCCTGCCGGACTGCCATTGGACCTCCCTGAATTTCTTCGAGGAAGAGCCCAATGATCGCTATCTTGATAGCGCCAAGGCATCCGAACATCTGCTGGCGGATTACGTGGCCATCGATCCCCCGTTCAAGTTCGGCGACGTCCTGTGCTTCCTGGACAACGGCGAAGGCTTGCACACCTGCGTCCAGGTCGCGGCCGACATCGTCCTCACTAAGAACGGAGAGGGCATCCTGGCGCCGTGGACGTTGATGTCGCTCAAGGACGTCGACGACATCTACCGTCGGTCCCCCGACACCCGCGTCCAAGGTTATCGCCTCAAGGGTCGCTGAGTCCTTTCCGTCGCGGCGCTGTCCCCGGCGGGAATCGAACCCACATCCTCGGTTTAGGAAACCAATGTTCTATCCGTTGAACTACGGGAACGCGGTACTGAGTTAGCCTGCTCCCGGGCGGGCGGGCAAGCCCGCATCGGCAGGCTGGCTTGACTCCCCTCGGTTTCGGCCAATTTCTTGTGCATGGTCATTCCTTTTTCCGTCCTTGCCGAAGCTCCTTTGGTGATTCCGGTGTGGGCCTGGGTGGCCTTCCTTGGCTTCGTCGCCAGCATGCTGGCCCTCGACCTGGGGGTCTTCAACAAGACCGACCATAAGCCTTCCTTCAAGGAGGCGGTGGCCTGGTGCGTCGTCTGGGTCTCCCTGGCGGTCGCCTTCGGTTTCCTGCTCTCCGCCTGGCGCGGACCGGAAGACGCTCAGCTGTTCGCCGCCGGCTACGTCCTGGAGCTGGCCCTCTCGGTCGACAACCTGTTCATCTTCATCCTCGTCTTCGCCCACTTCAAGATCCCGGATCACCTCCAGCATCGCGTCTTGTTCTGGGGTATCATCGGCGCGGTCGCCATGCGGGCGGCCTTCATCGTCGCCGGGGTCGCGGCCGTCGAGAGCTTCACCTGGCTGCTCCCGGTCTTCGGCGCGTTCCTCCTGTTCACCGGCGTCAAGCTGGCCCTCTCGCGCGACGAGCACGAAGGCAAGGGCATGGACGAGAACCTCTTCGTCAAGGTCGCCCGGAAGTTCTTCCCGCTCACGCCGCACCTGCATGGCAATAAGTTCTGGGTCAAGGAGGATGGCGTCCGCCGCTTCACGCCCCTTTTCCTGGTGCTGATCGTGGTCGAGGGCACCGACCTGATCTTCGCGATCGACTCCATCCCGGCCGTCCTCGGCATCCTGCCTCCGGATCTGCCGATCGAGGAGAAGCGTTTCGTCGCTTTCACCTCGAACATCTTCGCGATCATGGGCCTGCGCTCCATGTATTTCGCCCTGGCCGGCTTCATGCAGTATTTCCGCTTCCTCAAGCCCGCGCTGGCGTTCGTCCTCGTCTTCATCGGCCTCAAGATGATCCTGCCCTGGGCGGCCGGGCTGGGTCAGCCTGCCGGACAGTTCGCCTCCTGGATGCCGGCGCGATTCGTCGATCACGGTCGCGTGCATCTGCCTACGGAGTTCTCGCTCGCGGTCATCGGGCTCACGCTGGCCTTGGCCATCGCGTTCTCGGTGGCCTTCCCGAAGAAGAAATAGCCTCGGTTTGGTATTTCCTCCTCGCCCCCCGTTCCCCACGCTGGGGGCGTGTTCCGAGGCCGTCACCAGCTTTACCTGCCGTACCTGAAGGGAAGCCGTACGCTGCTGGTCTTGTCCTTGCTGGCGGCCATCGTCTTCGCGGCCGCCAACGCCTTCGGTCTGCCGTTCCTGATGGGCAAGGTGCTGCCGGCGGTCTTCGGCGATGAAGCCGCCCGCGCGGCGCCCTTGCTGTCCTGGCCGGAGCGCTTCGGCGGCGGCGCCATCCTTCACCTGCCGAAGGGATACGAGCTGGTCTTCGCGGTCGCTTTCCTGCCGGTCGTCATGCTCATCCGCGGACTCGGCGAGTTCTTCTCGACCTACCTGCTCAACCTCGCCGGCCTGCGCGTCATCGAAGCCGTGCGCCGCGATGTCTTCGGCCGGTTGCAGCAGATGCACCTGGGTTTCTTCGGCCGACACTCGGTCGGCGACCTGATGGCCAGGTTGATCACGGACGCCAACTCGGTTCGCCTGGTGCTCGTCGATGTGTCCAACGACCTGATCGTCCAGCCGCTGACATTGGTCTTCTCGCTGGGTTACGTCGTCTGGGTCTGCTTCTCGCACGAGAGCGGCTTCTGGTTCCTCACCTGCCTCATCGTCGTCCCGCTGTCCGTGCTGATGGTCCGTTCCGTCGCCCGGCGGATCCAGCGCCGTACCTATCAGGGGCTGGTCTCTTCCTCCGACCTGAACAGCATCGCCGTCGAAAACCTGCAGTCGGCCCGCGAGATCCGGGCCTATGGCCTGCAGGTGCGCGAGGGAGCCCGTTTCGATGAGGCGAGCCGCGAAGGCCTGCGGATCCAGGGCAAGCTGGTGCGTTACGAGAAGGCGTTGTCACCCTTGATCGAACTCACCGCGGCCCTGGGCATCGCCGCGGCCATCGGCTTCGGCGCGACCAGCGGCTTCACCTTGCCGGAGCTCCTTTCGATCATCGTCGCCTTCTACTTCGCCTACGGACCGATCAAGCGTCTCGGTAACGTCGCCAGCCGCCTGAGCATGGCCGCGCCCGGCCTGGCCCGTCTCGAGGAGATCCTGAATGCCCGGAGCGAGGTCGCGGACGCGGCCGACGCCCGTCCGCTGGCCCGCGTGCGCGGAGATCTGGAGTTCGCCGGCGTGAGCTTCGCTTACGGCGCCGAGCCGGTGCTGGCCGACGTGACGCTCCGCATCCCCGCGGGGCAGTCCGTCGCGCTCGTCGGTCCCAGCGGCGCGGGCAAGAGCACCTTCGTGAACCTGGTGCCGCGCTTCTTCGATCCCCAGCAAGGCGTGATCCGCATCGACGGCCAGGACCTGCGTTCCGTCCGTCAGGCCGACCTCCGCGCGAACATCGCCTTGGTCTCCCAGGAGCCGGTCCTCTTCAACGAATCGATCCTCGAGAACATCCGCCTCGGCCGGCCGGCGGCGACCGACGCCGAAGTCCGTGAGGCCGCCCGTCTCGCCGGCGCGCTCGACTTCATCGAGGCCCAGCCCGAAGGTTTCCTGACCAAGGTCGGCGAGCGCGGCGGACGCCTGTCCGGCGGCCAGCGCCAGCGCGTCTCGATCGCCCGGGCCTTCCTCAAGGACGCCCCGGTGCTCATCCTTGATGAGGCGACCTCGGCCCTCGACACGGACACCGAGCGCAGCATCCAGCAGTCGCTCGCGCTCCTGATGAAAGGCCGCACGACGCTCATCGTCGCGCATCGCTTCAGCACCATCCGCGACGTCGGCCGCGTGCTGGTCTTCGACGGCGGTCGTATCGTGGCGGACGGCCCGCGCGAGGCGGTCTACGCTTCCTCCGAGCTGTTCCGGCGCCTCTGGGACAATCAGTCCAAGAATCTCGCCTGAGATGCGGCTGCTGGTCGTCAAGTTCACCGGACTGCGCGGCGCGTTGGCCGCGACGGCGGGTCTGCGCACGATCCGCGAACGGCATCCGGGCGCCCAGATCACTTTCGTGACCACGCCGGGCTCGGAGCCCGCCCTTGAAGGGTGCCCGGCGGTCGTCGAAACCATCGGCTTCGGCCCCGAAGACTCGGTCCTCGCGCTGCTCTCCCGTCTGCGCCGGCAACGTTTCGATTACGCGGTCGCGCTCGGCGGTCATCCGCAGGCGAACCGCCTCGTCGCGCTCAGCGGCGCCGCGGTCCGGGCCTGCGGCGGTCACGCCCCGTTCTACCTCCGCCCGCTGATGCATCAGCAGGTCTTCGGGGCCGCCGTCGATCCGCACGAGGCCGCCCGCGATCATGAGGTGCTTTCGCGCGTGCTCGGCTTCCACGCCGAGACGCCGGCGATGTGGTTCGCCCCTTCGCGCATGCAGGAGCACGGCATGATGCTCGAGGAGGGGCGTTTCGCCGTGATCCATCCCGGCGCGACACGGCCGGAGCGTATCCTCGAGATCGACAAGTGGGCCGTCGTCGCCCGCGATCTCATCGCCTCACGCGCGGTCGAACGCATCGTGGTCTCGGCCGGCCCGGGCGGCGCCGAGCGCATCATGGCGGAGGCGCTCTGCGGCCTGATCGGGCCCGTCGCGATGTCGACCGGCGGCCGTCTGCGCTTCGCGCAGCTCGCCCGGCTCATCAAGGAATCGCGGCTTTTCCTGGGCGCCGATTCTTCCGTCCTGCAGCTCGCCGCGGCGGTCGGCACGCCCGTCGTCGGCGTCTTCGGTCCATCCGACTACGCCCGGGCTCGGCCGTGGGGCGCCGTGCACCGGGTGGTACGCGTCGACACCACGGTCTTCCCCGGCGAACCTCGCGCCGAATATCTCGCCCGGATGGACCGCGCTTTGGCCCGGATCACCGCCCAGCAGGTCACGCAGGCCGCGGAGGAGGTCCTGCGCATCACGACGCCCTGAGGGCGTCGCTTGACCTGGTCCGCGCAACGCCGACATTAGCCCCGTGTCCCCTGCCGCCACCCATTACGACGCCGTCATCATCGGAGCGGGCATGTCCGGACTCGCCGCCGCCGTGCGGCTGGGGATGTTCGGGCGGAAGGTCTTGGTCTTGGAGCGCCACAACGCCCCGGGCGGCCTGAATTCCTTCTACGCCCGCGGTAAGCGGAAATATGACGTCGGCCTGCACGCGCTGACCAACTGGGTGCCGGAAGGCGCGAAGGGCGCGCCCTTGGTGAAGCTGATGCGCCAGCTGCGCATCCGTCGCGAGGAGCTCGACCTCTGTCCGCAACTCGGTTCGCGCGTGACGATGGCCGGGAAGAATCTCCGGCTGAACAATGATTACGAAGCCCTGCTCGCCGACGTCGCCCGCGAGTTCCCTGGCTCCGTCGACCGCTTCCGCGCGCTCGACGCCTGGATCACCGGCCTCGACGAGGCCGCGCTCGAGGCCCATGGCGGTTCGGCCCGCGCGCTCCTTGACGAGCGGCTCGGCGACCCGCTGCTGCGCGACATGCTCCTCCTGCCGACGTGTTTCTACGGCAGCGCGCTTGAGGATGACATCGAGGTCTCGCAGTTCGCCGTCATGTGGCGCTCCCTTTTACGCGAAGGCTTCGCGCGTCCTTTCGTCGGCGTGCGTCAGGTCATCCGTCTGCTGACCGACCGTTGTCGCGAGCACGGCGTCGAACGACGGATGAAGTGCGGCGTGACGCGGATCGAGGTGCGGGCCGGCCGGGCGGCCGCGCTCGTCCTTGACGACGGCAGCGAGGTCACCGCCGACGCGGTCTACTCCTCGGCCGGAGCCGTGGAGACCATGCGGATGCGTTCGGACGCCCCGCCCGCGGCCGCGGCCGCCGAGATCGGCCGGCTGGGTTACGCCGAGACCATCGCGACCTATGACGCCACCGCCTTCGCCGGTTTCGGCTGGCAGGACACCATCATCTTCTTCTGTGACGCCGAGCGCTTCAGTTACCGGGCGCCGGCCGACCTCGTCGACCCTCGCTCGGGAGTCGTCTGCATCCCGAACAATTATCAATATGGCGAGGGCCGGGCGTTGGATGAAGGCTGGCTCCGGGTCACCTCGCTGGCCCATCACGACGCCTGGTGCGCCTTGCCCGAAGCCGAGTATCAGGCCCGCAAGCAGGAGTGGTGCGGCCGCCTGAACCGCGTCGCCCGGGCGCACCTGCCCGCCGTCACGGACGCCGCGCACGACGCCGCGCTGACCTCGACCGACGTCTTCACGCCGCGGACCGTCCGTAAGTTCACCGGGCATCTGAACGGCGCCATCTACGGGGCGACGGTCAAACGGCGCGACGGTCGCACCGACCTCTCCAACCTCTTCCTCATCGGGACGGACCAAGGGTTCCTGGGTGTCACCGGCGCAATGTTATCTGGCATTTCCATGGCCAACCTGCACGGTCTGAAGGCGTAACCCCGTCGTCATGAGCACCCCCGTCATCCCGGCCGAGCCGCGCCCCCTCTGGAAGGATCTCCTGCATCCGGCCGTCATCGTCGGCGCCCTTGGCTACTTCGTCGATATCTACGACCTTACGCTTTTCATGACGGTGCGGGAAAAGAGCCTCAACGGACTGGGCCTCGGTCACCTCATCACCGGCGCCCCCTGGTATCAGGACCTCCTCTCCTGGCAGATGATGGGCATGCTCCTCGGCGGCATCTTCTTCGGGATCCTCGGTGACCGCATGGGCCGCCTGACCACGCTCTTCGGCTCCATCCTCTTGTACTCCGTCGCGAACATCGCCAACGGACTCGTCGACAGCTTCGGGGCCTATGCCTTCTGGCGTTTCGTCGCCGGGCTCGGCCTGGCCGGCGAACTCGGCGGCTGCATCGCGCTGGTTTCCGAATCCTTGTCGAAAGAGCGTCGCGGTTACGGCACGGCGGTGGTGGCCACCGTCGGTGTCTTCGGCGCGGTCGTCGCCGGCTACATGGCCGACCATGTGGACGCCATCGGCGCCTTGGTCGGGGCCGAAGGCTGGCGCATGAGCTACTTCATCGGCGGCGGGCTCGGCTTGCTGCTGCTGCTGCTCCGCGTCGGGGTCCATGAGTCCGGCATGTTCCATCACGCCAAGGAGCACGTCGCCGAAGGTGACGTGAAGCGCGGCGACTTCCTCGCGTTGTTCACGTCGCGAGACCGTTTCGTCCGTTACGCCCGCTGCGTGCTGATCGGCCTGCCGACGTGGTACATGATCGGCATCCTCGTCCAACGGGCCTCCACGGTCTTCGCGCCGGCGGCGGGCATCACCGGCGAGCCCGTGAAGACGAACTGGGCCGTCGCGGCCTTCTATCTTGGACTGACTTTCGGCGACCTCGCCAGCGGCGTCGGCAGCCAGCTCCTCCGCTCCCGCCGCAAGGTGGTCGCCGGCTTCCTGGCGTTCAGCCTGGCGTGCGTCGTCCTCTATCTCTTCGGCGCCGATGGCTGGACCTCCGCGGCCTATTACCGCCTGATCTTCCTGATGGGCCTGGGCATGGGCTATTGGGCTCTCTTCGTCACGATCGCGGCCGAGCAGTTCGGCACCAACCTGCGCGCCACGGTGGCGACGACCGTACCGAACTTCGCGCGCGGTTCGCTCGTGCTGCTCACCTTCGGTTTCACGCAGCTCACCGGCACCAAGGAACTGCCGTTCCTCGCGCCCTCGCTCGCGGGCGCCGTCCTCGGCGTGATCTGTTTCGGCGCCGCCTTCTACGCCCTCTGGGGCATGGAAGAGACCTTCGGCAAGGACCTCGACTACCAGGAGCAGAAGTAAGCGTCGCCGCTTACTTCTTGGCCGGCGCGGGCGCGTCGGCCACGCAGCGGAGGCCGGCGTGATTTGTCGACGTCAGCATGTCGAGGCCTTGGCGGGAAGTCGGGCGGTAGCGGAAACAGTAACCCTCGTCGCAGAGCCAGGAGCCGCCGCGGATCACGTGCTGGCCGAAGCCGGTCTTCTCGGGGTCGTGGCCGATGGCCGGTCCGATGGGGCCGTCCTTGGGCGAGACTTTGTAGTATTCGAGGCCATACCAGTCTTCGCACATCTCCCAGACGTTGCCGGAGATGTCGTAGAGTCCGTAGCCGTTGGGTGGGAAGGATTTCACCGGCGCCACGGAAGTGAAGCCGTCGGCGCCGCTGTCGCGTTCCGGGAACTTACCCTGCCAATGGTTGCTCATGATCTTGCCGTCCGGACGTTCTTCGTCGCCCCAGGCGAAGGGTTTGTCCTTCAGGCCGCCGCGGGCGGCGAACTCCCACTCGGCCTCGGTCGGCAGGCGCTTGCCCGCCCACTTGGCGTAAGCCTGCGCGTCCTTATAGGTCAGGCAGACCACCGGATGATCCATCCGCTGCTCGACCGACGAGGCCGGGCCGTCCGGATGACGCCAGTCGGCGCCGGCGGTGAACTTCCACCAAGGCAGGTCGGCGCCGCCGCACTGGAAAGGGTTCACGCCGGAGACCCGCTGGAAGATGAGCGAGCCGCCTTTGAGGTATTCCTTCGGGGCGTTGGGGAATTCGCGCGGGTCGAGGTCCTTCTCGGCGTCGGTCACGTAGCCGGTGGCGTCGACGAATCGCTTGAACTGGGCGTTGGTCACTTCGGTGACGTCCATCCAGAAGCCTTTGATGACGACCGCGTGCGCCGGGGCTTCTTCCGCATGCTTCTCGTCGGCCTTGTCGGTGCCCATCGTGAATTCGCCGCCGGGGATCCAAGCCATGCCGGCCAGGGGATCCTCCGCCGAGGGGCGGAGGCCGAGCCAGATGAAGGGGGCGGCCATCATTACGACTGCGAGCGTGATGATCCAGGTCTTGGCCTGGCTCGCAGGACTGGGGCGGACGTCGGTTTCCATGGGGGTGCTCTTTCTTACGAAAGAGGCAGGGCAGGGCGAACCTTTTGCGGGGAGGGGCGGATATCGCCTCGCCCCGTGGGGCTTTTCCGCCTTATCCAAGGCGCATGAGTTCGACCCAAGAAGAAGTCCTCCAGATCTTCCGCGATTCCAAGGCCCTCCTGACGGGGCACTTCGTCCTCCGCTCCGGCCTTCACAGCGGCCATTTCTTCCAGTGCGCCCAGGTCTGCCAGCACATGGATAAAGTCACCCGCCTTATCGAGCTGCTCCGCCCGAAGCTCGCCGCGCATCCGTGCGACACCGTCCTCGCCCCGGCGATGGGCGGGCTGGTGGTGGGTCAGGAGATCGCCCGCCAGCTCGGCGTGCGCTTCGTCTTCGCCGAAAAGGAGAACGACAAGCTCGTCCTCCGCCGTAACTTCACCTTCCGTCCCGGCGAGCGCGTGATCGTCGCCGAAGACGTCGTCACCCGTGGCGGCCGCGCCCAGGAATGCCTGGACATCCTTAAGGCCGCCGGCGCCACCGCCGTCGGCGTGGCTTCCTTGGTCGACCGCTCGGCCGGACAGACCCAATTCAGCGTCCCCTTCATTTCTTTGCTGGAGCTGAACTTCCCGACCTACGCCGCGGACGCCGTCCCCGCCGAATTGGCGAAGCTGCCGGCGATCAAGCCGGGTTCCTGAGCCGCCGCCCCGCCGGGCGGTATTTTGGCTTAAAAACGAGGGCTAAGGGTGCCTTTGCCTCCTTGTGCCTTGCACCAAGGCGGGGGCTTCCCTACGCCCAACCTCACTTTCCATGGATCGCAAGAACTTCTTCCTGGGTATGGCCTGCATCGTCGGCGCCTTCGCCCTTTTCTTCCTCACCAAGCCCGCCACCCCGTCTCCGGGCGCCCCGCCGGCCCCGGCCGCCGTCCTCGCCCCCGCCGCTCCGGCCTTGGTCGCCAAGCCGGCGAGCACTTTGCCCGTGTCGGCCCAGTCCGCTCGTCCGGTGCCGCTTGAGTCCGCCAAGTCCTTCGTCCTCGAGAACGAACATCTCAAGGTGACCCTCACGGACCGCGGTGGCGCCATCCGGGAGATCCGACTGAAGAAGGAATTCGCCGACGTCACCAAGCAGGGTGTCGTCGTCTTCAACACCGGTAATGACGAGTCCGCCCTCGCCCTCGCGGTGAAGAATCCGCTCACCGGTAAACTCGAGACGCTGCTCTCCGAGTTCGTCGTGCAGCCTGGCGCTTCCGCCGACAGCATCACCCTCGTCGGCGCCCTCGCCGACGGCACCCGCCTCGAGCGCACTTTCACCCTGACGGCCAAGGCCGGCGCCGTCGTCGAGCCTTACTCCCTCGGCTTCGTCACCAAGATCATCCCCCCCGCCGGCAAGCCCGCCGCTTCGGTCTGGGTCTCCACCGGCTGCTGGCAGCCGACCGAAGGCGATTCCGCCAACCAGTTCCTGTCCGTGCTCGCCTATGACGGTGAAGACCTGACCCGCGTCGGCCTCGATGAGTTCACCGATTCCAGCGGCTTCTTCGGTCTTGGCGCGCATAAGGCCCAGGCGGAACACGCCGTCGCGTCCGTCGCCAAGCCGCTCCTCTGGGTCGCTTCCGGCAACCAGTTCTTTTCTTCGATCATCCATCCGGCCGACGCTTCCGCCCGGGGCGCCCGCACCGAAGTCCTGGTCCTGCCCGTCGGGCTCGACGCCGGCAAGCGGGGCCTGCAGGCCTTCGCTTCCTGGGAGCCCGTCCCCGCCGCCGACCTTTCCCGCACCTTCGCCGGCGAATTCTTCGTCGGCCCGAAGGAATACGCGCGCGTCGCCGCGCTGCCGGACGGCCAGGTCGCCGTCCTGCAGTTCTCGAAGCTCCTCGGTTTCATCTCCTTCGGCGCCGTCTGCAAGCTGCTCCTCGCCATCCTCGGCGGCGTGCACTGGCTGCTCGAGTGGAGCGGCGCCTGGTCCTGGGGTTGGGCGATCGTGCTGCTGACCTGCCTGATCAAGGTCATCACCTGGCCGCTCACCGCGATCCAGATGAAAGCCGCGAAGAAGATGCAGAAGTTCGCGAAGCCGATGCAGGACATCCGCGAGAAGCATAAGGACAACCCGGAGAAGATGCAGAAGGAACTCATGAAGCTCTACACCGAGAACAAGATCAACCCGTTCGCCGGCTGCCTCCCGATCCTCATCCAGATGCCGATCTTCTTCGGTCTGTACACGGCCTTCCAGACCACCGTCGAACTGCGCCTGCACTCCTTCCTCTGGATCGCCGACCTCTCCGCCCCGGACACCGTCTTCCATCTCGGCGGCTTTCCGGTCAACCTGCTCCCGGTCCTCATGGGCATCACCATGTGGCTCTCGATGCGCATGAGCCCGCAGCCTTCCGGCGATGGTTCCCAGAAGATGATCTTCCTGATGATGACGCTGCTGTTTCCCGTCATCTGTTACCCGATGGCGTCGGCCCTGACGCTGTACATGACAATCCAGAACCTGTTGACGATGCTCCAGACCTGGCTTACCAAGGACGAGCCGGACGTCGAGGTGATCGCGCTCGCGCCGAAGAAGGCCAAAGGCTGATTTTCCAACCCCTACCCCATCATGTCTGGTCATAGCAAGTGGCACACGACGAAGCGGCACAAGGCCGTCATTGACGCCAAGCGCGGCAAGATCTTCTCCGTCCTCGCGAAGGAGATCACCCTCGCGGCGCGCGCCGGCGGCGGCAGCCCTGAATCCAACGCGCGTCTCCGCACGCTCATGGACAAGGCCCGCGCCTCCAACATGCCGTCGGACAACATCAAGCGCGCGGTGCAGAAGGGCACCGGCGAGATCCCGGGCGTCATCTACGAGGAGATCGTCTACGAGGGCTACGCTCCCGGCGGCGTCGGCCTCATCGTCGAGGTCACGACCGACAACAAGAACCGCGCCGCGGCCGAAGTGCGCCAGGCCTTCAATGACAACGGAGGCAACATGGCCCAGACGGGTGCGGTCTCCCATAGCTTCCAGAAGAAGGGCCAGTTCCTCATCGGCGCCTCCCAGATCGGCGAAGACGCCCTGATGGAGCTCGTCCTCGAGGCCGGCGCCGAAGACGTCGTCAACCACGGCGACCACTTCGAGGTGCTTTCGCCGATCGCGGCTTTCGACGCCATCTCGAAGGCGCTGCAGGAGAAGTCCATCAAGCCGGAGTCGGCCGAGCTGTCCTATATCTCCAGCATCCCGGTCCCGGTCGGCGACGCCGCCGTGGCCAAGCAGGTGATGGAACTGATCGACGCCCTCGAAGCCCTGGACGACGTCAAGGCCGTCCACGGCAACCAGGAGATCGACGAGAAGCTGCTGTCGTAAGGCCGGCGGATTTCCGCCCACGCTTTACGGCTTCACTGTCCGGGTACTCCGGGTAGTGTGCGCTCGTGTCTTCTCCTCGTCGCCAGTCAGGCAGTACATCCTCCGGCGTCCGGACGGCCGCGCGTGCGGTCATCCTGCGCGGCGATGAGATCCTGGCGGTGCGCATCCGGACCGAAGAGGGCGAGTTCCTCGTCCTGCCCGGCGGCGGCCAGAATCATGGCGAGACCTTGCGGGACACCGTCCGGCGCGAGGTCCTGGAGGAACTTGGCCTACGGGTCGTGCCGCAGGGTCTGCTCTACCTCCGCGAATACGTCGGTAAGAACCACGCCATGCACCGGATCCACGGCCACTTCCATCAGGTCGAAGCGGTCTTCCACTGTCTCTGCGACGACCTCGGGCCCATCGGGGAGGGCAGGGAGCGTGACCGCCGTCAGGTCGGTTTCGAATGGTTGCCGCTCGCTCGTCTGGCTGACTACCCCCTTTCGCCCAAGGGCTTGGGGGAGGTCATCGCCAAGGCCCTGCAAGACGGTTCGGCGACCTATCTGGGGGACGTGCATTGAAGGCTTGCCAGAGGGCGGTCCGCTCCCTTTGTTCACTTTCCTCTTTCTTGGGGTTATAGCTCAGTTGGTTAGAGCGCCTGATTGACATTCAGGAGGTCGATGGTTCAAGTCC
>JBILXR010000157.1:0-4544 GCA_044378215.1 Opitutales bacterium | reverse complement strand
AGCAGCGTGCGGCCGCGGGAGCGCAGCAACGCGGCGAACTCGCAGAGCATGACCACCGTCGCATTGGCGTCCTTGTCGCGGACGGCGTCGTCGGCGAGGTAGCCGTAGCTCTCCTCGGCGCCGAGCAGGAAGAGGGTCGAGTGACGCAGCGCGAGCGGGGCGCGGCGACGCAGGGGGAGCGCGGGGGCGTCGGGGCCGGCGCCTTCGACGAGGCGGCGGTGCCAGTTCTCGAGCTTGCGGGCGATCCATTTGAAGCCGACCAGCGTCTCGACGCAGCGCACGCCATGGCGGGCGCAGATGGCGGCGACGAGCGGCGTGGTCACGAGCGACTTGACCACCGCGGCGTTCAGCGAGCCGCCCTCGGGCAGGATGCCGGCGTCCTTGAGGGATGAGATCCGAAACTCAGTCAGCAGGGCGGCGACCTCATTGCCATTGAGCAGGCGATGGCCGCCGGCCGGCAGCGGGCAGGCCACGCCGACGCGATCGGAGTCGGGGTCGGTCGCGAGGATGAGGTCGGCGTCGATCTCCGTGGCGAGCTTCAGCGCGAGGGCGAAGGTGCTGGCGTTCTCCGGATTCGGGGAGGCGACGGACGGGAAGCGGCCGTCGTGCTCGCGCTGCTCCTCCACCAGGTGCGGATCGATGCCGATGCGGCGCAGGGCCGGCACGACCATGACGTCGCCCGTTCCATGCACGTTGGTGAAGACGACCTTGGGCGTGTGCCGCGCGATGATCTCCGGATCGAGCACCACGCCGGCGAGGCGGGCGAGGTAGGCGTCCTCCGCGGAGGACGGGACAGTGAGCACGCGAGCGAGGGCCTTCTCGAGATAAGGCGCGACGTCGGCCGGCCCGAGCTTGCCGACTTCGGCGACGATGGCGGCGTCATGCGGAGGCAGGACCTGGCCGCCGTCCCCGAGGCAGCACTTGAAGCCGTTGTCGTGCGCCGGATTATGGCTGGCCGTGATGACCACGCCGGCGTGGGCGCCGAGGTGACGGACCGTGAAGCTGAGTTGCGGGGTCGAGCGGGCGCCGGCGAAGAGGTAGGCCTCACCGCCGAGTTCCGTCCAGGCGCCGGCGATCAGCTCGGCGAAGTGGCGGGAGAAGTGGCGGACGTCATGGGCGACCACGAGGCGGGCGCCAGGCTGGGTGGCCGAGACGTGCTTCCAGAGGCCGATGACGGCCCGGAGGACATTGATGTCATTGAGGCAGGCCGAGCCGATCGCGGCGCGCACCGGCAGCCCTTGGGCGTCGAGTTCGTTGGTGGCGGAAACCCGGCCCACCGTGCGGCCGCGCATCCCCCCGGTGCCGAAGGCGATTCCCTTATAGAAACGGTCTTCGAGTTCAGCCCAGGCCCCGCGCTCGCAGAGATCCCGCAAGGAGGCCAGCGCCTCGACCGGCAGGGCCCCCGAGCAGAGCCAATCCCCTGCATTAGCCAGGCTGGCGGCGGAAAGCTGCCCCTTGTCTTGGGCGGCTTGGAGGAGCGAAAGGACGGCGGCGGAGGCGCTCATGTGTCCCCCATACTTACTGGCCCGGGGGCGGGGACAAGCCCGTAGGCGGGGGAGGCGGGGGTTGACACAAACGGTCCTTTCCCAAGGGTTGACCCCCATGCCCGAAGACCGTTCCAGCAAACAGCCCCCGGCCGGCGATGACCGCAACCTCGTGGTCGTCGACGAGGATTTCGTCAATGCGGACGCCGAAGACCGTCTCTGGCTCTTCTGGGAGCGCAACCAGGGCGTGATCGTCAAGGCCACCGTCGGCGTCGTGGTCGGCATCCTCGGTTACCTCGCCTTTTTCTTCTGGAACGAAAGCCAGCGCGAAGCCCTTGGCGAAGAATTCACCGCCTGCCAGGACGAAGCCGCCCGCCGGGCCTTCGCCGGTCGTCATGCCGGTGAACCCCTGGCCGCCGTCGCCCTGACCGACGTCGCCGACGACCTCAAGCGCGCCGGCAAGTTCGCCGACGCCGCCAAGGCCTACGACGAAGCCCGTCGCCTGGCCGGCCTCGCCGGCAACACCCCGGCGGTCTCCGCCCTCGCCGCCCGCGCCCGCCTTTACGCTGCCCTGTGCCGCCTGGAAACTGGTGACGCCGGCGCGACCAAGGCCCTCGCCGAGGTCGCCGATGACGTCTCCGCCGCCGAGACCTTGCGCGGTTTCGCCATGCTCACCTTGGCCAACGTAGCCGTCGCCAAGGGCGACACCGCCGAAGCCACCAAGTGGCTCAACGCGATGGACAAGAAACTCCGCGCCAACCACGTCTGGAAAGCCGACAAGGAGATGCTGGTCCGCTCCGAGCCTTCGCTGATCGCTCCCGTCGCCCCGGCCGGCAAATAAGGCGTCGGTCCGGCGGCCTACCGTCACGGCCGAGCCCCTATTAACCTTGCCAATAAAGGTCATCGGGCGTGTCTTCTGGACACCCGTCGGCACGGAGCCGACGAAGCCGTCACCCTTCCCTCCGGAGCCCAACCCATGAACGAAGCCGCGCCTCTGCCGGAAGCCGCCGTCGTGGCGGAAAGGCTGACCAAACGCTATGGCTCCCTGACCGCGGTCGAGGACCTGTGCTTCTCCGTGGCGCCGGGCGAGATCGTCGGCTTCCTCGGCCCGAACGGCGCCGGCAAGTCGACCACCATGCGGATCCTCGCCGGCACCATGTCGGGGACGTCGGGCCGTGCCGCCATCTGGGGCATCTCGGTCGCGCTCGATCCCGCCGGCGCGAAGCGTCACCTTGCGTACATGCCAGAGAACAATCCGCTGCCGGAGGATCTCCGCGTGGAGGAATACCTGACCCTGCGCGCACGCCTCAAGGACGTCGCGCCGGACCGGGTCGCCGAACGCGTGCGCCGGGTGATGGAAGACTGCGACCTCACGCGCCGCGCCTCGGGCCGACTCATCGGCCAGCTCTCGAAAGGCTTCCGCCAGCGCGTCGGCATCGCGGACGCCCTCCTCGCCGAGCCGCGCGTCGTCATCCTGGACGAACCCACCATCGGCTTAGACCCGCACCAGATCCTCGGCATCCGTGAACTGATCCGCTCGCTCCGCGGCAAGATGGCCGTGCTCATCTCGAGCCATATCCTGCATGAGGTCGAACAGGTCTGCGACAAGGTCGTCATCATCAACCGCGGCCGGCTGGTGGCGCAGGGACGCACCGAAGACCTGCGTCGCGAACTGCTGCCGGAGGTCGCCTTCACCGTCGTGACGCGAGCCCACGAGGCCACGCTGCTCGCCGCCTGCCGCGCCGCCGAACCCGCGGCCGCCGTCGTCGCCGCCGCTTCCGCCGACGGCTGGAACACCTTCCGCATCACCTTACCCGTCGGCTCGCCCGCGCGCGAGACGCTCGCCGGTTCGCTCATCGGCGCGGGGCTCGTATTGCGCGAGATCGCCGAAGAACGGTTCGGCCTCGAAGACATCTTCCTCGCCGCCACGCGCCGCGCCCCCGGGGAGGGCCGCCGCTCCTGATGCGACACTTCCGTACGCTCCTCGCGCACGAGCTGCGCAGCGCCGCGCTCTCCTGGAACACCTGGGCGGCCGCCGGCCTCTTCCTCGCGCTGATGGGCGGCATCCATTTCTTCGCGCTCGTCGACGCCGCGCGCGCGCCGGCCCCGCGATCGCCCGTGGAGGCGACGCTCTGGTTCTTCTGGCTGCCGTTGCTCTGCGTGCTGCCGCTGCTGACGATGCGCACGTTCGCCGAGGAACGCCGGTCGGGCACGCTCGCGGCGCTGCTCACCACGCCCGCGAGTCCCGCCGCCGTGGTCTGGGCGAAGTTCCTCGCGGCCTGGATCGTCTGGGTGCTCTTCTGGCTGGCCTTCGCCGCCTTCCCGTTCCTCGCCGCGCAGCGCCTGGACGGCGCGAACGCCCGCGCGCTCGGCGAAAGCTCCGCGCTGTGGGGGGGGCTCTGCTTCATCGCGGTGAGCGGCCTCCTCCATGTCGCGATCGGGATCCTCTGCAGCTGCGTGACGCGTTCCGCGGCGCTGGCGGCGTTGCTCGCCTTCATCAGCCTGCTGGCGCTGACGGCCGCGGGCGGCGCGCTCGAGACCTTGCCGATCGAAAGCTGGGAATGGCTCGGCTGGCTGCGGGAGCCGGCGGCGCACCTGCGGACCTTCGGCCACCTGCAGGACTTCACGGACGGCGTCCTCGACGCGCGGCCGCTCGTGCTGTACGGCACCGGCACCCTGCTCTGCCTCGGCTTGGCGGTGCTCACCGTGGAGGGCCAGGAATGACATGAGCTCCCCGCGCGACGACTTCGGCTCCGTAAGGCCCATCCGGCGGCTGAACCGCCTCACGCAGGCGCTGCTGGCGATCGCCCTCGCGGTGGCCGTGAACACATTGGCCTCGCTGCCCGAATTCCGCGTCCGCCGCGATATCTCCGCCGACCGCCGCCACTCGCTCGCCCCGGAATCGGTTGAGACCGTGCGCGCCGCGGGCCGACTCAGCCCCGTGGGTGCCGGCCGCGCCCGCGGCTGGGTCCGCGCCGTCGTGCTGACGAGCGAGAAGTCGGATGAGGCCCGTTACCTGCGTGCCCGCCTGAACAAGCTGCTCGATGCTTACGTCGTCGA
>JBILXR010000156.1:0-4568 GCA_044378215.1 Opitutales bacterium | reverse complement strand
CGAAGGTCTTGCGACGTTTCTCACCGGCGAGGTCCTGCATGATCGGCACCGTCACGGGAGCGGAGTCGGCGATTTGTTTCTTCAGGGCGTCGGCCTTGGCTCGTTCGGCTTTGGTCGCCGGCGAGACATTGCGCACGTAATGCTGACGCAGCAGGTTGTCCTGGGCCTTGGTGCGCTTCTCCTTGGGCGCTTCCAGGGCGGCCTTGAGGGCCTTGTCCGCGAGCTTCGGATTCTTCGCCAGCCACTCCTCATAACCCGCGAGCCAGGTCGGATTCGGTTTCGCGGGCTTGAAGACGGCTTCGGCGACGGCGCTCTCCTTCATCCATTGGTCGCGCTTGGCTTTCACGCCGGTGGGGTAGATCTCGTGGAGCGGCGACTCGTCCTTCTTGTCGCTGTCGGCGCTCTGGTTCAGGAAGGCGTAGGACTGGAAATATTCGGTGATCGTGATCGGGTCGTATTTGTGGGTGTGACACTGCGCGCAGGCCATCGTGGTGCCCATGAAGACGGCATAGGTCGTGTTGACGCGGTCGATGACGGCGGCGTTACGGAACTCCTCGTCGCTGGTGCCGCCTTCGTTCTGGGTCATCGTGTTGCGGTGGAAGGCCGTGGCGATGATCTGGTCTTCGGTCGGATCGGGCAGCAGGTCGCCGGCCAGCTGGTCGACGACGAACTGGTCGAAGGGCTGGTTACGGTTGAGGGCTTTGATCACCCAGTCGCGGTAGGCCCAGATCGTGCGGCCTGGGTCCGACGGGTAACCGGCGCTGTCGGCATAGCGGGCCAGGTCGAGCCACTGGCGGGCCCAGTGTTCGCCGTAGGCGGGCTTGGCGAGGAAGTGGGCGACGACGTCGGCATGCGGGGCGTCGGCGAGCTGGGCGACCTCGGCGGGCGTGGGCGGTAGTCCGGTGATGTCGAGGGAGAGACGGCGGATGAGCACGTTCTTCGGCGCTTCGGCCGACCAGGTCAGGCCTTCCTTCTTCTGTCGGTCGGCGAGGAAGGCGTCGACGGGATTGGCTTCGCCGTTCTTGGGCACGCTCGGGCGTACGACCGATTCGTAAGACCAATGGCGGCCCCACGGGGCGCCTTGGCGGATCCATTCTTTCAGGAGCGCAAGCTGCGCCGGCGGGATGGTCTTGTGCTGCTTAGGCGGCGGCATGACGTCATCGGGGTCGTCCGATTCGATGCGCTTGATGAGTTCGCTCTGCTCGGGTTTGCCGGGGAGGATGACGAAGTCGCCTTTACGGTCGCGCTTGGCGTCCTGTTCGTCGTCGAGGCGCAGTTTGCCCTTGCGGCCTTTGTCGTCGGGTCCGTGGCAGGCGATGCAGTTCTCGGACAGGATCGGGCGGATCTGACGGCTGAAATCGATCGGCTCGGCCGAGCACGTGGCGGCGCCGAGGATGACGCCGAAAATGAGGGTGGCCTGAGGGCGCATGGGAAAGGGGACAGCCGCCGGAACCGGGGTGTTCCTTGGGCAGTGATAAATACAATCCTCGAGACCGGGACTTTCAACTTATACAGGGTTTATTTACCGCCTTTGTCATGTCCGAATCTGCTTCGTCAGCCTGGGTCGCCGGTCGTCCGAGCCCATGGCTAGTCCGATCGCGTCTGGTCTTGGCTGACCCCGTGTTCCCCAGACAGGAGACCCCGAGGATATCGAAACATCCTCGGGGTCTTTAAATTGGTCGGGCAGGAGAGATTTGAACTCTCAGCCTCTGCTACCCGAAAGCAGCGCTCTACCAGATTGAGCCACTGCCCGACACGAGTCATGAGCATAGACCAATCCAGGGGGGTGTTTTCAAACTAATTCCGTCGGGAAAATTCGGCGGGGAGGTGGACTTCACGGCTTTTCGGCCCAACTTGGCTTTGATATGAACCTTACGGTAAGACGATCCGGGGACCGCGGCTTCGCCGATCATGGCTGGCTGGTGGCCCGGCACAGCTTCAGTTTCGCCGATTATCATGACCCGGCCCACATGTCTTTCCGGTCCTTGAGGGTCATCAATCAGGACTTGGTGGCTCCAGGCAACGGCTTCCCGCCGCATGGGCACCGGGACATGGAGATCTTCACGTATGTCCTCGAAGGCGCCATCGAGCACCGCGACAGCTTAGGCAACCATGCGCAGATCAAGCCCGGCCAGATCCAGGTCATGAGCGCCGGCAGTGGGGTGAAGCATAGCGAGTATAATCCCTCCAAGACCGAGCGGCTCCACCTCATCCAGGTATGGATCACGCCCGACCGGCCCAATCTTCGGCCACGCTACGCCGAGTGGAAGCCCACGCCCGAGCAGCTCGCATCGCCCAAGGTCCTCATCATCTCGAACGACGGACGGGAAGGCTCGGCGCATATCAGCCAGGACGCCGACGTTTATCGGGTCAAGGCCCAGGCGGGCGGTATGGTCTCGCATGACCTGCGGACGGGCAGGGGGATTTGGTTCCAGCTCATCGGCGGCGAGGTCGAAGTCGGCGGCGTGAAACTCTCGCCCGGAGATGCCGTCAGATCCGAAGACGCCGGAACCTTCGCTTTCAAACACTCCGGCCCCGTCGAGGCCCTCCTCTTCGACCTCGCCTGATTCATCCTGCTTATCTTCCATCTTTCATCCTGTATCACTTCGTCATGTCCTCCCCCCACATCCCTCAGAAGTCTCCGATCCCCGTCCTCGTCGAGGCCGGTAAGACCTACTACTGGTGCTCCTGCGGCCACAGCAAGAACCAGCCATTCTGTGACGGTGCCCACAAGGGTTCCGCCTTTGCGCCGGTCCCGTATAAGGCCGAGGCCAACGGCACGGTCTACTTCTGCGCATGCAAGCACTCGAAGAAAGGTGCCCTTTGTGATGGGGCGCATAAGTCCCTCTGAACTTAGCCCTTTCATAAGCCTTCGATTAGGTTAACCTATGGGGGCTATGAAAAAACTCCCCTGCATCGTGGCCATGCTTCTTGGCGTGGCGTTCATCATCTTCGGCGTCGCCCACTTCGTGCCCGCCGTGAAATCCATCCTGCCTGCGCCCACCCCGCCCAACGGCGAAGAGGCCGGCAAGCTGACCGGAGCGTTCTTCACCGGCCTGGCTGGTTCCGGTTATCTCGGCGTGATCAAGGCGCTGGAAATCGTCGCGGGCTTGCTCCTCATCGTGAAGTGCACCCGTGGCTGGGGCGTCGTGCTCTCGGGTGCCATCCTGTTCAATATCTTCTTCGTGAATGTCCTGATCATGAACCTCTGGAACCCCATCGTGATCGCCATGGTGCTCGCCGGCCTCTACCTCGCATGGGTCGGTCGCAAGGGTTTCTGCTGCCTGGCCTGCTGCGGTTCCGGCGAGTGCCTCGGCACCTGCGGTTGCTGCAACAAGGATGGACAGTCCGGCGGTTGCTGCTCCACCGAGAAGCCTGCTTCGACCGCTTGCTGCGGCGGCAAGTAAGCCTTCCGGCCATCACGAATCAGCCCCCGATATCGGGGGCTTTTTTGTTATATTAGGTTACGGCGGTTGGCGGAGAGCGGTTGGCGGTTGGGAATCCAGAAAGGCAACTAGGGCAGTACGCGGTCCTGCCCCTACCTCGATGCAAAATTCCCGCCGCCAAAAACGTTGCCTCCTACTTTTGCACCTTTGCACGTCCTCTCTGGTCCACGGAGCCTCTGGGCCTCCGGGCCTCTAGTTACGCCCCTTGCCCCCGTGTCACCTTGCCAGCTTGCCCCCTCGCGCAAGCGCATGCCCGCTTGCCCCCTCGAAGGCTTAGCCTTCGCTCACTTCCCGATCGCCGGCTGCGGCACTTCGTTGGCCTTGGCGGCGCCGATGGCGACGACCTTCTCGATCATGCTGAAGAGTTTGCGGGTATCCCACTTGGCGGTGAGGGTCACCTGATTGCCGGAGGCTTCGACGGGCTGGATGCCGGCGAGGAATTCTCCCGAGAGGGCCTTCATTTCCTTTTCCTCGGCGGTCTCGGGCTTGGTGGGGTCGCCGGCGAGCATCATCGGAGCCATCGCGAGCATGCCCTGGGCCTGCATGGCCATCGGGGCGGCCTTTTCCTTGGAGGTGAAGACGGCGTTCACCTTCATGACCTGTTCGTTGCCTTTCTCGCCCATGGCGAAGAGGCCGGCGACGAATCCGCTCTGGGCGAGTTCCGGGGTGGCCGGGAGCTTGGCGGCGTTGACGGAGATGACGGCGTAGGGACGACCCGCGGAGGTCAGCGCGGAACGCTGGGCGGCGGGCAGGGCATAGGACGCGCCTTGTCCTTTGAGCAGTCCGATGATGCGGGCGGCTTCCTTGGGCTGAGCGACGACGAGGGTGTCGTTGTCGACGTCGAAGACGCCGAATTCTTCCTGGCTGTCGGGCTTGTCCTGGCCGGGGGCTGGGAAGTTGCTGGCGGCCTGGCCGAGTTCCCTGCTGAGGGAGGCGATCAGTTCCTGGGCTTTCCAGCCCTTGGTGTTTCCGGCGCGCAGGGTGGGCACATTGTTGGCGCCGGCGTGAGCGGCGAGCTTGGCGCTGTCATGACGGGCGTGGACGATCAGGCCGCCGGTGAAGGAGCCTTCCTTGCTGACCGAGAAGCCGCCGGCGTAGCGGTTGTCGGAGGATTCCAGGTCG
>JBILXR010000025.1:0-16741 GCA_044378215.1 Opitutales bacterium | reverse complement strand
ACAGCGTCACCAACAAGCCCGTCATCCAGGACCTCGCCAAGATGCCGCACGCGCTCATCGCCGGCGCCACCGGTCAGGGCAAGTCGGTCTGCATCAACGCGATCATCGTCTCGCTCCTCTATCGCTGTACGCCGCAGGACCTGCGCTTCATCATGGTCGACCCCAAGGTCGTCGAGCTGCAGATCTACAACAACCTCCCGCACCTGCTCATCCCGGTCGAGACCGACCCCAAGCGCGTGCCCGCCGCCCTCAAATGGCTCATCGCGGAGATGTCCCAGCGCTACAAGATCTTCGCCAAGTGCGGCGTGAAGAACATCACCGGCTTCAACGCCAAGATCGCCAAGGAAGCCGGCGCGCCCAAGCAGGAGGAGCTCGCGCTCAGCCCCGACGAACTGGCGGCCGCCGCGGCCGCGGCCGAGGAGGTCGTCGACGACGGCATCCGCATCCCGAACGAGAAGCTGCCCTACATCGTCTGCATCATCGACGAGATGGCCGACCTCATGATGGTCGCCGCCCAGGACATCGAGACCTCCGTCGCGCGCATCGCCCAGCTGGCCCGCGCCGCCGGCATCCATCTCGTGCTCGCCACGCAGCGTCCGTCGACGGACGTCATCACCGGCCTCATCAAGGCCAACCTGCCCACGCGTATCGGCTTCAAGGTCTCCTCCCAGATCGACTCCCGCACCATCCTCGACCGAGGCGGCGCCGAGACGCTCGTCGGCCGCGGCGACATGCTCTTCGTGCCTCCGGGCAGCGCCACGCTCAACCGCGTGCAGGGCGCGTTCGTCGGCGAGCAGGAAGTCGCCGCCATCGTCGAGTTCCTCGCCGAGAAGAACGGCAAGCCCGAGTTCGCCCAGGACGTCATCAAAGCCATCAAGGATGGCGCCGAAGGCGGCGAGGGCGGGGAAGAGGGCGAGGAAGGCGAAGACCCGCTGGTCGCGCAGAGCTGGGCGATCATCAAGGAGACCCGCCGTGCTTCGGTCTCGATGCTCCAGCGCCGCCTCAAACTCGGTTACAACCGCGCCGCCCGCATCATGGACATCCTCCACGACAAGGGTTACGTCGGCCCCGAGAACGGGTCGAGCCCCCGCGAGATCCTCGTCGACTGAGCGGGAAGCAAAGGGAAACCGGAGACCGGATGATTAGCTGGGGTCATTCATCATGCCCGCAGCATCTATTCCGGTTTCCGGTCTCCCTTTGAGCCGTGCGTCCACTTTTGCACCTAGGACAGCACGAGGTGCTGTCCCGCCCCTCACTTCTTCTCCTTCTTCTTCTTCCGCTCGGGGACGATGGGCTTCTTTTTTTTCTCCGGTGCGGGGATCGTGGGTTCCGGCGTGGGCAGGGTCGGGTCGACGGTCGGCGCGGGCGCGTTCGGATCGAAGAAAGGCTTGGGAGCAGGCGCGGCCGGAGCTGGCGTGGCCGGGCCGGCTTCCTTGGCAGGTTCGGCGGCGACGGCCAGGGCGGCCATGAAGAGCAGGGCGAGCGGGCGCATGGGGTTACGGATTAAACATCGGGGCCGCGGGTAAGTTGCAAGCCATCCGGTGACGGGCATGAAAAAGCCCCGTCGACCGGGGCTTCCTCAGGATGGCGCGGGGCCGTTCAGGCGCCGGCTGCCTTCTTGGGCTTCTCGGCCGTCGGTTTCTTCTCGGACTTCGGCTCGGTCTTTTCGGTCTTCTTGGGCTCCGGCTTCTTAGGCTCCGACTGGGCTTCGCCCTCGGATTCTTTCTTCGGCTTGGAGAGTTCCTTGGCGATGGCGGCTCCGGTGACGGCCGCGGCTTCGGCGAGCTTGGCGTTGGAGGGGGAACCGACGATCTTGCCGGTGCCGATGGCGGCGAGCTTGTCCGCCTCGGCCTGCGCGGCCTTCGCGGCGTCCAGGGCCATCTGCGTCGTGGCGTCGACCGTCTGTACGACGAGCGAGACGGGATCAGCCGCGGCTTCCGGGGCGGGCGCTTCGGCCTTGGCGTCCTTCTTCGGCTTCTTCTCCTTCTCGGCTTTCTCCGCGGTGGCGGTCTTGTTGCCGCCGGGCGGGGTCGGGCCGCTCGGCTTCTTGCTGTTGGTGCCGGTGGCGGCGGCCAGCGCGACGGTCGCGGCGGCGAGCAGGGCGAACAGGGGTGTCTTCATCTTGTGGATATTACACCGCTGGGGGGCGGGAGTTTCAACCACGGTCCGGCCGGAAGATGAAGAAAACCGCCCCCAGGAGGCAGCAAAACGCCCACAAATAGTCCCATTTCCATTTTTCGCCCAGGAAGAGGAGCATGAAAGGAACGAAGATCGCGAGCGTCACACACTCTTGAAGGATCTTCAGTTGGGCGCCGGAGAGGCCGCCGGCATAACCCAGGCGGTTCGCTGGGACCATGATCAGGTATTCCCCGAGGGCGATGCTCCAGCTGACCAAGGCCGCGGCCCACCAGGGACTCTGCTGCATCGTGCGGAGGTGGCCATACCAGGCGAAGGTCATGAAGACATTCGAGACGGCGAGCAGGCTGACGGTGAGCAGGGTGGGTTTGAGGAGTTCGGGGCGCATCGGAGGGAAAGCCGAAGAGATACAGATTTGTCGCAGGATTTTAGCAATCAAGGCCTGGAGTCCGGTGCGGTCAGGCTTGAACCTCGGCCATCGCTCATTATCTATATTTTCCATACCCCATGTCTGAAACCAACGCTACTTCGCCGGCGCCTTCGGCTCCCGCTTCCGGCTGGAATTCCCTGTCCAAGGACCTTGCCGGCGGCTTGGTCGTCTTCTTGGTCGCGCTGCCGTTGTGCCTTGGCATCGCGCTGGCTTCGGGCGCGCCGATGGTGGCGGGCATCGTCAGCGGCATAGTGGGCGGACTGCTGGTCTCGTGGCTGAGCGGCTCGCACACCAGCGTGAGCGGACCCGCCGCGGGTCTGGTGGCGGTGGTGCTGGGGCAGGTGGCGGTGCTCGGCTCTTACGAGGCCTTCCTCGTCGCGGTCATCTTGGCGGGGGCGATTCAGGTCCTGCTCGGCGCGTTGCGCGCCGGCTTCATCGCGGCCTTCTTCCCCTCGAGCGTCATCAAGGGCCTGCTCGCCGCCATCGGCCTGATCCTCATCCTCAAGCAGATCCCCCACGCGGTCGGGCATGATGCGGATCCGGCGGGCGACATGGGCTTCCTGCAGATCGACGGCAAGAACACGATTTCCGAGCTTTTCTCCTCCTTGTTCGACTTGGATGCCGGCGCGGTCGTGGTCGGGCTGGTGTCTCTCGCGGTCCTGCTGGCGTGGGACCGGAGCCGGTTCAAGCGGTCGCTCATCCCGGCGCCGCTGGTGGTGGTGCTGCTCGGTGTCGCGGCCAATCTGGTGTTGAAGGCGGCGGGCAGCTCGTGGGCGATCGGTACGTCCCACCTGGTGCAGCTGCCGACGGTAGCCGGACTGGGAGATTTCCTGAAGGTCCTGCCCAGCCCGGATCTCAAGGCCTTCGGCAACCCCGCGATCGTCATGGCCGCCGTCACCATCGCCGTCGTCGCCTCGCTTGAGACGCTCCTGAACCTGGAAGCCGTGGACAAACTGGACCCGCGCAAACGGGTCAGTCCGCCGAACCGCGAACTCATGGCGCAGGGCGCCGGCAACATGGTGTCGGGCCTCCTCGGCGGCCTGCCGATCACTTCGGTCATCGTGCGCAGTTCGGTGAACATCAACGCGGGCGCGGCGACGCGCCTTTCGGCCTTCTTCCACGGGGCGTTGCTCTGCCTGCTGGTGCTCTTCGCGCCGCGCTGGCTGAACGAGATCCCCCTGGCCTCCCTGGCGGCGGTGCTGATCGTCACGGGCCTGAAGCTGGCCAGCCCGGCGCTCTTCCGCCAGATGTGGACGGAAGGCCGCAGCCAATTCGTCCCCTTCATCGTCACGGTCGTGGCCATCGTGTTCACGGACCTGCTGGTCGGCGTCCTCATCGGCCTGGGCACCGGCCTGGCCTTCATCCTGCACAGTAACTTCCGCCGGCCCATGCTCCGCTTCATGGAGCGTCACGTGAGCGGCGACGTGCTCCGGATCGAGTTCGCGAACCAGGTGAGCTTCCTCAATCGCGCCGCGCTCGAACAGGCGCTCGACGCCGTGCCGACGAACGGCCACGTGGTGCTGGACGCGCGCAATACGGACTACATCGACCCGGACATCCTCGACCTGATCGAAGACTTCCGCAAGCAGACCGCGACGGCCCGCAACCTCAAGGTGAGCCTCGTGGGCTTCAAGGAGCGCTACGTGATGGCGGACGAGATCCAATTCGTGGACGTCAGCACCCGTGAGGTGCAGGCCCAGCTGACCCCGGAGCGCGTCCTCCAGTTCCTCAAGGAGGGCAACGAGCGTTTCGTGACCGGCCGACGCCTCACCCGGGATCTGTCCCGGCAGGTCGACGCGACGGCGGCTGCGCAATACCCGATGGCGGTCGTGCTCAGCTGCATCGACTCGCGCAGCCCCGTGGAACTGATCTTCGACATGGGCGTGGGCGACGCCTTCGTCATCCGCATCGCGGGCAACGTGGCGAAGGAGAAGGTCCTCGGCAGCATGGAATTCGCCTGCGCGCTGGCCGGTTCGCGGCTCGTGCTCGTGATGGGCCACACCAGCTGCGGCGCGGTCAAGGCCGCGGTGGAGCTGTTCGAGACCGGCAACACCGCTTCGAAGGCGACGGGGTGCGAGCATCTTGACGCGCTGGTCAACGAGATCCAGAAGTCCATCGAGCCGGGCACCAAGCCGCACGGCGATTGGGTGACCCCGGAGACGAAGCTGGTCTTCGTGGACGACGTGGCCACGCGCAACGTGGTCCGAACGATCGAGAGCATCCGCACCGCCAGCCGTACTTTGCGCGAGCTGGAGGCGGCGGGCAAGATCGCCATCCATGGCGCCATGTATGACCTCAAGACCGGTAAGGTCACGTTCCTCGACGCGAAGGCCGGAGGCGCGGGCTGAAGGCAGCGGGCGCCTGAAGGGTTCCGCTGGGGCATAACCTAAGTTGTGCCTGGCTTCGGACGCGACGGTCATCGGGGGATGCAGCCTCCGGAAGACCGCCCTCGCGAACGCCTCGTCCGTCTCGGCCCGCGCGCCCTGCTCGACACCGAGTTGATCGCGCTGCTGATCGGTACGGGGACCAAGGGCGCGCCGGCGTCCGTGGTCGCTTCGGCCTTGCTCGCCGAGTCCGGAACGCTGGCCGCGCTCGCGACCTGGGATACCCATGACTTCGGGCGAGTCCATGGGCTCGGACCCGCCAAGGCCGCCGAGCTCGCCGCGGCGATGGAACTCGCCCGGCGGATTCGCGAGCGAGCGCACGATCCCGGAGAGAAGCTCGACGCGCCGGCCAAGGTCTGGGCGCGACTCGAGCCTTTCGCGGCTGGGCTCGCCGTCGAGAAGTGCTGGGTGTTGTGCCTCAACCGGCGCAACCGGCTGCTCGCCTTGCATGAGGTCAGCTCAGGCACCGCGACGAGTTCGCTCCTGCATCCGCGCGAGGTCTTCCGTCATGCGCTCAAGCACGCGGCCTCGGCCGCCATCGTCGCCCACAACCATCCGAGCGGCGACCCCTCGCCGAGTCCGGCGGACCGGGCGGTGACCCGGCAGCTGGCCGACGCGGGCCGGGTGGTGGGCGTCGAGCTGCTCGATCACGTGGTCGTGGGCCGCCCCGAGGCCGATCCGGCGGGCAAAGGCTGGTTTAGTTTCGGTGAGGCGGGCTTGATTTAGGGGAACTATCGGGTGTCCTAGGGGGTCGTAACCCCATGCCCACTTCTCGGTCCATCAAGGTCGGGCTCGCCGTCGTCGTCGTGGCCGTCCTCGCCATCGTAGGCCGTCAAGGCCAGCGATATTACAAGAAGAACCTGGCCGCGCCCCGGGCTGGCGAAGCCGTCTACCGTCACGATTGCATGAGCTGCCACGGTCCGGTGGGCGAAGGCGTCGCCGGCAAGTCGGACGAACCCCTTGTCGGTGAGAAGTCGGTTGCCTCCTTGGCCAAGTACATCGCCCGCGAGATGCCCGAAGACGACCCAGGCACCCTGTCGATGGCCGACGCCACCGCCGCCGCCGAATACGTTCATCAGGCCTTCTATTCCGCCGAAGCCCGCGCCCGGAACCACCCGCCGCGCATCGAGCTCGCCCACCTCACCGTCCGCCAGTACCGCGAGAGCATCGCCGATCTGCTCGGCTCACTCCGCGGCGCCTTCGGGACGACGGAGTCGGGCGGCCTCGCCGGCACGTACCGCGAGCGTCCGGAGCGCGACCCCAAGATGCCGGATCGGAACAAGCCGGAGACCACCTTCAAGAAGCAGGTCGACCCGGTCATCGACTTCGACTTCGGCGACAAGGCCCCGGAGAAGGGCACCTACGCCGCGCAGTTTTCCATCAACTGGAGCGGTTCGGTCCTCGCCCCCGATACCGGAGAATATGAATTCCGCGTCACCTCCCCCAACGGAGTCCGCCTCTACGTCAATCCCCGCGACAACAGCAGCGAGAAGGACGCCCTCATCGACCTCTGGGTCAGCTCGGGCTCTTCGCGCTCCGCTTCCTCCGCGATTTTCCTCCTCGGCGGGCGCAGCTACCCGCTCAAGCTCGAGTTCTTCAAGTTCAAGGACAAGACCGCCGGCCTGAAGCTCGAGTGGCGTCCGCCGGGCGGCGCCTGGTCCGTGGTGCCGCGCGCCAACCTTTCGCCCGGCTGGTCCTCGCACGTGAACGTCGTCTCCGTGCCCCTGCCCCCGGACGACGGCAGCATCGGCTACGAGCGCGGTTCGTCCGTCTCGCGCGAGTGGACCGAGGCGATCGCCAAGGGCGCGCTGCAGGTCTCGGCCCAGGTGGGTCCGAATCTCTTCGCTCTCGCCGGGACCAAGGCCGACGCCCCGGACCGCGCCGAGAAGCTCAAGGCCTTCTCGCTGCGTTTCGCCCAGCTCGCCTACCGCCGCCCGCTGAACGACGAGCAGCAGGCCGACCTCGCGGCGATCTACGCTTCCGCGGTCGCACCGGAGGTCGCCGCCAAGCGCGCCTTCATCTTCACGCTCTCCAATCCGGCGTTCCTCTACCCCGGCATCGGACCGCAGGATGATTACGCCGTCGCCTCGCGCCTTGCCCTGGCCCTCTGGGATTCCGTCCCTGACGCGGCGCTTCTGAGCTCCGCCGCCTCCGGCCAGCTGCGGACCGAAGCCCAGGTGCGCCAACACGCCCAGCGCATGCTGAAGGATCCCCGCGCCAAGGCCAAGATGCGCGACTTCCTGCATGACTGGCTGCACGTCGAGGAAGGCGTCGAGATCGCCAAGGACCAGAAGGAATACCCCGGCTTCGACCAGGCCGTCGTCATGGACCTGCGCACCTCGCTCGACCTGTTCGCCGAAAGCATCGTGTGGTCCGAGAAGTCCGACTACCGCCAGCTCCTGCTCGGCGACACCATCCTCATGAACGAGCGCCTCGCGAAGTTCTACGGCCAGAAGGTCGCCCCTGGCGCCGGCTTCCAGCCCGTCAAGATGGATGCCGACCAGCGGGCCGGCGTGCTCACGCACCCGTACCTGCTCGCGACCTTCTCGTACACCAAGTCCACTTCCCCGATCCATCGGGGCGTCTTCGTCACCCGTAACATCCTCGGGCGCATGCTCAAGCCGCCGCCCATGGCCATCGCGTTCATGGACGACAAGTTCGATCCCTCCTTCACCATGCGCGAGAAGGTCACCGAGCTCACCTCCAAGCCGGCGTGCATGTCCTGCCACGTCACCATCAATCCGCTCGGTTTCAGCTTCGAACGTTTCGACGCCGTCGGCCGCATCCGCGCCACCGACAACCAGAAGCCCGTCGATCCGGTGTCCGATTACGTCGCCGCCGACGGCGCCGTGCTGCAGCTCAAGGGCGCCCGCGACGTGGGCGTCCACGCCGCGGAGAGCCAGGCCGGCCAGGCCGGCTTCGTACGCAATCTTTTCCACTCGCTCGTCAAGCAGCCGCCGGCCGCCTACTCCCCCGAGCTGCTCGGTCGGCTGACGGACAAGTTCCGCGCCGACGGCTTCCACGTGCGCAACCTCGCCGTCGAGGTCGCCGTCGTCGCGGCTCTCCGCCCGACCATCGCCGCCAACCCTCACGCCCGCTAAGCCCATGACCCTCCAACATCGCCGCGAATTCCTCCGTCGCCTTGGCCTCTCGGCCGCCGCGCTGCCGCTCCTCGGCGGACTCGCCACCCTCGGCGCCGCCGAATCCGCCGCCGGCCGCCGCCAGCGCGTCATCTTCGTCTTCTCGCCCAACGGCGTCGTCCCGCCGGCCTTCTGGCCCGACGAGGAAGGCGCGAACTTCCAGCTCAAGGCGATCATGAAGCCCTTCGCGCCGTTCAAGGACAAGCTGCTCACGGTCAAGGGTGTGAACAACCGCGTCCGCGGCGACGGCGATGCGCATATGCGCGGCATGAGCTGCCTGCTCACCGGCATCGAACTCTTCCCCGGCAACATCATGGGCGGCGGCGGCGCACCAGCCGGCTGGGCCAGCGGACCTTCCGTCGACCAGGTGCTGCGCGCCCACCTGCAGGCGAACCCGCAGACCAAGACCCGCTTCGGCTCCCTCGAGATCGGGGTGGCCGTCGGCAACCGCGCCGACCCGTGGACGCGCTGGAGCTATGCCGGCGCCAATCAGCCCGTCGCGCCGATCTCGAACCCTTACGAACTCTTCGACAAGCTCTACGGCTCGATGAAGGAAGGCGAAAACCTAGGCTCGGTCCTCGACGGCCTCAAGGACGACATCGCCAAGGTCGCGAACGCCGTCGACAAGGGCGACCGCGCCCTGCTGGACCAGCACGCGACCGCCCTGCGCGAGCTCGAGCGCGGCCTCAAGGAGAGCCAGTCCCAGACCGCCCTCAAGGTGCCTCATCCGCCGGAGCCGGGCATGCCGCTCGACAACGACAGCATCCCGCAGATCACGCGCCTGCAGACCGAACTTCTCATCAGCGCCTTCCAGAACGACCTGGCGCGCGTCTCGACCTTCCAGTTCACCAATTCCGTGGGCGGCGCCCGCATGAAGTGGATCGGCATCGAAGAAGGCCATCACGCGCTCTCGCACGATCCGGACCTCAACACCGGTTCGGTCGAGAAGCTCACCCAGATCAACACCTGGTTCGCCGAGCAGATCGCCTTCCTCGCCAAGCGCCTGCAGGAGACCCCGGAGCCGGACGGCAAGAGCAACATGCTGGACAACACCACCATCGTCTGGACTAACGAGCTCGGCAAAGGAAATAGCCACACGCATGAGGACATCCCTTGGGTGCTCATCGGCGGCGGGCTCGGCTTCAAGACCGGCCGCGCGCTCAAGTTCAAGAAAGAGCCGCACAACCGTCTGCTCATGGCGATCGCCCAGGGCTTCGGTCATCCGATGAAGACTTTCGGCAATCCGAGCCTCTGCGAAGGAGGAGCGTTGAAGTTGGGATGAGGGTAGGTGGAAGCGGTTGGCGGATAGCGGTTGGCGGTCAGGCCAAGGCATGAACTCAAAGGGAGGTAGGGACGTGATTGCCATCACGTCCGTTCGCAGATGGACGTTGAATGACGGCCATCTTGGCTAAGGCCCGACGACTTTCCTTCTTCGGTTTCGAACGACGGCGACAGCAATCGCCGCCCTGCCCGAGACGGCGAGGACAGAGGCAGCTAGGTCGTGACGCGGTCCCGACCCTGCCTCGGGTCAGACGGATGCGATGTCATCGCATCCCTGCCTGTCATCCGTCATCTGCCCTCTGTCATCTACTTTTAAAAGGTCCCCCGCCTGTGCCGATTCCGATTGGAGCTCCACTTGTTCCTGGATTTAGGTGGGCGGTACGTTGCCACGGCTCGGACGAGGCCGGTCGGGTCGCACCTCCCGTATATTATGTTCGTAGGGAAGGGAGGCTGCCGCGGGTGTCGAACACCGCAGGGGATGTTCAATATGATGAAAATCTTCCCGAAAAGCAAGCGAGGGCGAGAAGAGGGTAGATTCACCCCTCGATATCCTTAAATAAGGACGCATGCGATACCCCTACGCGCTTCTGCTCCTCTGTCTCGGTCTCGTCGGCTGCCAGCAAGCCCAGCCCCGTCCGGACATCGTCCCCGCCGAGTATGTCGGCCGGCTCGCCCCGAAGACGCCTGCTCCGCTCCTGCTGAAGGGCGACCGGCTTGCGATCTGCGGCGACTCCATCACTGAGCAGAAGATGTACAGCCTGCTGATGGAAGCGTACATCGTCGCCGCGCGCTCCGACCTGCACGTCACCGTCCGCCAGTATGGCTGGAGCGGCGAACAAGCCGGCGGGTTCCTCAAGCGTATGGATAATGATGTCCTGCGTTTCAATCCGACCATCGCGACCACCTGTTACGGCATGAACGATTTCCGCTACGTGCCGCAGGACGACGCCATCGCCGCGACCTATCGCGCGAATCAGACCGCCGTCGTACGTAAGTTCAAGGAAGCCGGCGCGCGCGTCGTCCTCGGTTCCGCGGGCACGATCCACTCCGTCCCGCCCTGGGTGAAGTCCGCGAAGGGTACGTGGCAGGAGCTGAACCTCGCCCTACTGAACTTCCGCAACATCAACATCGAGATCGCCCGGGCTGAGCAGGTGGCGTTCGCCGACGTCTACTGGCCGATGCTCGTGAAAGGCCATGAAGCGCGCGCCCGATACGGCGAAGGCTTCAAACTCGAAGGCAATGACGGGGTGCACCCGGGTTGGGCGGGCCACGTCGTCATGGCGACCGCCTTCCTCGAGGGCCTCGGCCTGCGCGGCGACGTCGGCCAGATCGACGTCGACCTCGCGACCGGCAAGGCGAACGCCCGTTACGGCCAGCGCATCATGAAGGCCGAAGGCGGCGTGGTCTCCCTCCGCAGCTTCCGGATCCCGTGTTCGTTCGAGCCGGGCGACGTCACCAAGGACGGCACCATCGCCGCCGGCGTGGCCCTGGCCGATTTCCAGAAGAAGTTGAACCGCCTGATTCTCCGCGTCGCCGGCGCCAAGACCGCGCAGGTCAAGGTGACCTGGGGTGAGAGCTCCCAGATCTTCACCGCGGCGCAGCTCGCCAAGGGCGTGAACCTTGCGGCCGAGTTCCCGCAGAATCCCACCTCTCCGACCTTCGCCAAGATCTGGAAGGCCGTGGCCGAGAAGCAGGCTTACGAGACCAAGCAGATCAAGACTCTCTTCCGTAGCCCTGAGGCCAAGAAGGACATGGAAGCCGTCGTGAAGAGCTCGCAGGTCGAGTTCGACCGGCTGGCCACCGCGCTGCAGGCCGTGATCAAGCCCGTCGATTCGACCCTCAAGGTCGAAGAGGTGCGTTGAGCGGACCTCGCCAATGAAACGGGCCGCACTTTCGTGCGGCCCGGGCTATGGCTAGCCAACAACGATGGATTATTCGGCCGTGACGTTCTCGGCGACGCCGACGCCGAGGGTCATGCCGCCGACGACCTGGACCTTCTCCATGATGGTCTTCTGGATTTCCTCCAGGACCTTCGGGTTCTTGATGAGGTAGTCCTTGGCGGCTTCGCGGCCCTGGCCGATGAGCTGGCCGTTATAGGCGATCCAGGCTCCCTTCTTCTCGAGGATCTTGTGTTCGATACCGAGGTCGAGGACGGAGCCGGAGCGGGAGATGCCTTCGGTGTACATGATGTCGAACTCGCACTCCGTGAAGGGAGGAGCGACCTTGTTCTTCACGACCTTCACCTTGGTGCGGTTACCGATGACCTTGCCGGAAGGCTCCTTGATCTGGCCGATGCGACGGATGTCGATGCGGACGGAGGAGAAGAACTTCAGGGCGCGGCCACCGGGGGTGGTCTCGGGGCTGCCGAACATCACGCCGATCTTTTCGCGGATCTGATTCGTGAAGATGCAGATGCAGTTCGTACGGCTGATGGCGGCCGTGAGGCGGCGCATGGCCTGGCTCATCATGCGAGCCTGGACGCCGACGGTCGCGTCGCCCATCTGGCCGTCGAGCTCCTGCTTGGAGACGAGGGCGGCGACGGAGTCGATGACGACCACGTCGACCGCTCCGGAGCGGATGAGGGTTTCGACGATATTGAGGGCGTCTTCGCCGGATTCGGGCTGGGAGACCAGGAGGTTATCGAGGTCGACGCCGACCACCTTGGAGTAGCGGGGGTCTAGGGCGTGTTCGACGTCGACGAAGACGGCGTTGCCGCCCTGTCGCTGGATTTCGGCGATGATGGAGAGACAGAGGGTCGTCTTGCCGGAGGATTCCGGGCCGAAGATCTCGACGATACGGCCGCGGGGGAGGCCGCCGACGCCCAAGGCAAGGTCGATGGCGACCGAGCCAGTGGAGACGGACGAGACCTGCATCTTGGTCGCGTCTCCCATGCGCATCAGGGTGCCGTCGCCATACTGCTTGTTGATGGCGGAGAGAGCCAGATCGAGGGTCTTCTTCTCGGCTGCCTGGTTGGCAGATTTTTCCTTAGCGGTGGGTTCGGATTTGGCGGACATAACGTTGGGTATGCGGAATGGAATTTGCCGGGCAGGGCGAACGAGGCAAGCAAAATGAACAAATGTTCACTACTTCTTTCCACCCCCTTCCGGTCGGGGGTTAGAAGCTAAACAAATCCCCCAGCCATTCCCAGAAACCAGGCTCTTCCTTGGGCTTTCCTGGGCTTTTGGCGGTTGGCTTGAGCGCCGGGAGGCGGGGCTGGGATTGGAGCTTGGCCAAGCCGGCCTTCATGAGGTCGGCGGCCAACTGATCGCGCAGCCGTTGCTCGGCCTTGGCGCCAAGGGGGCTCTGGCACCCCAGCACGACGGCGATGACCCGATGCTCACCGGCCTTGGCGGTGGTGACGATCGAGGCGTCGGCCGCTTCGGTCCAGCCGGTCTTCAGGCCGTCGCAGCCAGGGAAGGAATCCAGGAGGTAGTTATGGTTCAGCACCTCCATCGGCTTGAGCGGCCTACGGAGGACATGACGTTTGGCCGACGTGAACCGCAGGGCTTCGGGCATCCCGCAGAGCACGACGGAGAGCTTGGCGAGGTCGCGGGCGGTCGTGGTATCATGGGGTCCTTTGCCGTACGTCAGCCCGTTGGGGGTGACGAAGCGGGTACGGGTCATGCCGAGTTCGGCGGCCCGGCGGTTCATGCGGGCGACGAAGGCCGCCGTGCTGCCCGCGCGGTCGACGGCCAGCGCCACCGCGACGTCGTTGGCCGACTTCAGCATCAGGGCGTAGAGCATGTCTTCCACCGAGAAGGTCTCCCCGACGGCCAGCCAGATCTGGGAGCCGCCGGTGCCGGCCGCTTCCTTGGTCACGCCGACCCGGCTGGGCAGCGTCGTCTTGCCGGCGCGGACGTCTTCGAGGACCAGCAGGAGGGTCATCAGTTTGGTGACGCTGGCGGGGCTGCCCGGGTAATCTGCCGTGGTCTGCGCGAGGACGGCCCCCGTCGCGGCGTCGACGCAGATCGTGCCGTCCACCCGCATGCCTTGGGTCGAGTAGCGCGTCTGGGCGGCCGTCTCCGCGGTCAGCGCGGTGCAGAGAAGGAGGGCGGTCGCGACGATGCGCACGGGCGATTGGTTGACGGACGAGACGGCGGAGCAAGTCCGATTTGCAACGGCTCGGCGAAACGTCACCTTGTCGCCATGCGTCTCTACCTGCTCCGCCATGCCGAAGCCTTCCCCGGGACGCCGGACGCTTCGCGTGACCTTACGGCCCACGGGCAGAGGCAGGTCGCCCTGCTGGCCCAGGGCGTGGGCCTCGCGCCTTTGGCGGAGGTCGACGCGATCGAACATAGCCCGCTGGTACGCGCCGTCCGGACGGCCCAGCTGCTCCGGCTGGCGACCCGCTCGGCCTTGCCGTTGAAAGTGTTCGCGGGCCTGGAGCCGGAGGCCGATCCGCGTAAGACCGCGGCGATCGTCGCCAAGGCTCGGCGCAGCCGCCTGCTCGTCGGCCATAATCCGCATCTCGCGGAGCTGGCCGCGCTCCTGCTCGGTCTGCCCGACGGCGGCGAAGGGATCCGTTTCCGTAAGGCCGGCTTGATGGCGTTGGAGCGGCGGAGCAAACCGGACCGGGTGAGGCCGTTCGGCGCCTGGAGCCTGCTCTGGATGATGCCGCCCGACCTCACCAAATGACACGCCCCGTTCTTGACTGAACTCGCCGTCGCTCCGACCCTCCCTGCGTGTCTGACCGCCGTCGTCATCGCCTGATCTGGACCGCGGTGGCCTGCGTCCACGCGATGGCTTTGGGTGCCGTCTGGATCGGCGGTCTCCGCGGGGCCGGCGAGCCGACCACGGAAGGCGGCCACATCCTCGTGACCTTGTTGCCGGAGCCGGTCGCCTTGCCTGGCGAGGCTAAGGATGGAGCCGCCCTCGGCGCCGGCCTGACCTTGCCCGTGACGCCGGCCTTCGTGCCCGTGCCCGCCGCCGCGTTTCCGCCGGCGACCGCCCCGGTGGTCGCTTCGCCGGCCGTCGTGGCCCCCGTGTCGGCCGAGCCTCGCGGCGTGGCTATCGCCTCGCCGGCGCCCGTCGCCGAGATCTTCGTGCCGCCCGCCTTCCGCGCGCGGCAGGAGCCCGCCTATCCCGAGCGGGCGCGCCGCGCCGGCGTCGTGGGCGTCGTCGGCGTCCGCATCGCGCTCGCCGCCGACGGCACCGTGCGCGCGGTCGAGCTCACCGCCAGTTCGGGCAGCCGCCTGCTCGACGAGGCCGCGTTGGCGGCCGCCCGGGCGTCGACCTTCGAGCCGGCCACGCGCAACCACGCGCCCGTCGCGTCGGAGGCCGTCGCCAGCTATCGTTTCGAATTACGCTGACCCATGCGTGTCCTGATCGCATCCTCCAACCGCGGCGTGAATGGCGCGGCCGTCTACGCCCGTCGCATCCTGTTGCTGCTCCGCGCCGCCGGGCACGACGCCGCCTTGGCGTGCGAGGAGGACTCGTGGGTCGGTCGCGACCTGCCGGCCGACGTCCCGGTGCTACGCACCGACTTCACGCGCTGGCCGTTCGACGAAGGCGATCGTGCGGCCACCTGGTGTCGGCGGCATGGTATCGGCCTCATTCATTCTCACCTGACACGCTCCGGCAACTTCGCCGCCCTCCTGCGCCAACGTCATGGTATCCGGAGCGTGGCTCACCTGCACGCGAACCACCCGCAGCTGCACACCGGCTTCCATGACCTGCTCGTCGCTGTCTCGGCCGACGTCGCACGCCGCCATCGGCTGCTGCCATGGAACTGGATGACCGAAGTCGTCACCTTGCCCAACTTCGTCGACGCCGCCGAATTCCGTCCGGCGTCCGCCGGCGAGCCGGACCCCTTGCGCGCCGCGCTCGGCGTCTCGGCCGACGTCCCGGTCGTCGCGGTCGTCGGCCTGATCTCGCGCCGCAAGGGACAGGACCTCGCCGTCCGCGCCTTCGCGGAACTGCGCCGGACCCGGCCCGACGCCGTGCTCGCCGTCATCGGCGGCGGCGCGCTGCCGGCCGACCTGCCGCTCGACGGCGTCCGCCTGCTGGGCCATCGCGAAGACGTCGCGCGCCTCTTGCCGCACGCCTCCGTGGTGGTCGTGCCTTCGCGCGAGGAGCCGTTCGGCCTCGCGGCGATCGAAGCCATGGCCTGCGAAGTCCCGGTGGTCGCTTTCGCGACCGGCGGCCTGGCGGAGGTGATCGGCGGCGGCGCCGGCGTCGCCGTACCGCCGGGCGACCGCGCGGCCCTGGCCGCCGCGACGGGCCGACTGCTGGCGGACGAGGCCGCTCGCCGCGAGCAGGCGCGTACGGGCCGGTCGAGCGCGCTCGCCCGTTACGGCAAGGAGGCTCACCTGGCCGCCTTGGTCGGGCACTTCCGTCGCGTGCTCGCTCAGTAAGGGCTGACCGGGTTGCCGTTGAAGCCTTTGAAGCGGCGGTGGACCCAGAGGTATTGCTCGGGCGACGCGCGGACCGCTTCTTCCAGCATCGCCGTCAGGCGCAAGGTGTCGGCCTCCGGGTCCGCGGTGGGGAAGTCGGCCACTTCCGGGCTGATCGTGAGCACGTAAGAGCCGTCCTTTTCGCGGCGGGGGAAGAAGGTGAACACCGCGGCGCCCGACATCTTCGCCAGGCGCGACGTCGAGAGATTGGTGATGGCGGGCCGGCCGAAGAACGGGAGCAACGCCGACTGCGGGGTCCACTTGCCTTGATCGGGCGCATACCAGACCGCTTCGCCGTCGCGGAGCGCGCGCATGAGGCCGGACATGTCGCGCATCTCGATGGCGCGGTTGGCCCAGGCCGTGCGGTGCTTGCGGAGCAGGTCGGCCAGCACGGGATTATTCGGGTCGCGGTAGAGGCAGCAGATCCGGGTGCGCAGGGCGAGCATGCGGCCGGCGATCTCGAGCGTCGTGAAGTGACCGGAGACCAGCAGCACGCCGCGGCCGGTGGCCAAGGCTTTCTCCAGGGCTTCGACGCCTTCGATGCGGCAAGGGGGCAGGGCGGCGGGCTGGCGCCACCAGCAACGCGCGACTTCCAGGATGCCGAGGGCGAGGGACTGGTAGTGGCGGCGCGCCAGCGCGTGGCGGGCGGACTCCGTGAGCTCCGGGAAGCAGAGGCGGAGGTTGACGAGCACCACGTGGCGGCGGATCCGCACGACGTGGAAGGCGAAGGCGCCGAAAGCGGCGGCGAGGCCCCTTTGCCAGGACCAAGGCAGCCAGGCGACGAGCCAGAGGCAACCCAGGGCGACGCGGGTGAAGGCGGCGCCGGATAGCCGGGCGAGACGGGGGGCGGGCATGGCGGTCAGGGGCGGGTTCAGCGGCTACGTTGCCAGGCCTTCACCCAATCGATCTCGAAGGTGTTTCGCGAGTCTGACTTCAGGCCATAGCCTGCCTTGGGGCGTTCACCGTTCCAGCTTTTTA
>JBILXR010000155.1:0-4580 GCA_044378215.1 Opitutales bacterium | reverse complement strand
TTCAACGGCGCGGCGCTCACGCCGGGCCAGCTGGCGGACATCGAGAAGCTCGTCAACGAGCGCATCCTCGCCAACGACGCCGTGACCTGGAGCGAAGTCGCTTACGCCTCCGTCAAGGGCCGCCCGGACATCATGCAGTTCTTCGGCGACAAGTACGGAGACGCCGTGCGCGTCGTGCAGGTCGGCGGCCAGGCCGCTTCCCTGAACGGCTGGTCGATGGAACTCTGCGCGGGCACGCACGTCCGCCACACGGGCGAGATCGGCCTCTTCCGCATCGTCGGCGAGAACGCCATCGCCGCGGGCGTCCGCCGCATCGAAGCCGTCGCCGGCCTCGCCTCCTACGAACGCGCCAAGTCCGAAGCCGAGCTGCTCAAGGCGCTCGCCGCCTCGACCAACACGCCGGTCGCCGACCTCGCCAAGCGCCTCGAGCAGATCATGGAGCAGAGCGCCGCACTCGAGAAGAAGCTCAAGGTCTACCGCGATAAGGAATCCTCGCAGCTCGCCGACGCCCTCGCCGCCAAGGCGAGCGACCGTGCGGGCCTCAAGTATGTCGTCTCCCAGGTGAGCGCCGAGACGCCCAACGATCTCCGCGACCTCGGCGCCAAGGTGGCCGGCAAGGTCGGTCCTTCGGCCGTCGTCGTCCTCGCCGCCGTCTTCGGCGACAAGGTATCCCTCGTGGCCAATTGTGGCGCCGACGCCGTCAAGGCGGGCAAGGCCGCCGGCAAGATCGTCACCGATGCCTGCGGCAAGCTGGGCGGCAAGGGTGGCGGCAAGCCCGACGCCGCCATGGGCGGCGGCACCGATGTCTCCAAGGTCGCCGAGGCTTTGGCGAGTGTTGCGTAAGATACCTAGGGACAGGGACACGGACAGGTAACACTGGCCGTGGGTAGGTATTAGCGGTTGGCGGTTGGGAACACAGGCGCTCAAAGGGAGACCGGAAACCGGATGATTGGCAGGGTTACCCATTTTCAGGTCTCGGGTCTCAGCCATCAGGTATCAGGTACGGGTATTCAGGTTCAGGTTCGGGTTCAGGAAATGTGCCCTCTGTCATCGATGCAGCCATCTGTCATCGATTCAGTGATCTATTCAGCCCTCCACTCAGTCCTCCATTCAGTCCTCCTTGGTCAAATCTGCCCTCCGTCATCTGTCATCGATCTATTCCTCGATTCAGCTAGGGCAGCACGCGGTGCTGCCCCTACCCCAAGACAAGCACTCCCCCGATACTCGATACTCTATACTCGATACTCTCAGCATCCCAGTCCTCCGCTCCGCCCTCTCCGATAACTTTCCTCACACCGAAGCCGGAAAAGGCCACGAAATAAGGCGGTTTACGGCCGGCACAGCCGGCTTGTCCTTGCCCTTCCCCGACGGACGACTAGTCGTCATTCATGGCCATCCGCCGCCTCACGCTCGTCGTCAACCGCACCAAGCCCGGGGTGGATGACATCGTGCGTTCGGTCCAGGAAGCCGCCCAGAAAGCCGGCGTGACGCTGAGCCTCACCGAAGGCTGGCCGATCAGCCGCGCCAGCCTCCAAGGAGCCGATGCGTGCGGCGTGGTCGGCGGCGACGGCACCTTCCTCGGCGTGGCCGAGGCCGCCGCCCTCGAAGGCGTCCCGCTCTTCGGCATCAATCGCGGCAAACTCGGCTTCCTCGCGGCGTACCCGAGCGAAGACGTCGGCGCCTCGCTCCAATCCATCCTCTCGGGCGACTTCCGCGTCGAGAAGCGAGCCCTCCTCGAGATCCGCTTCGCCGACGGCAGTTTCGCCCTGGCGCTCAACGACCTCGTCATCAAGACCCGCGACGTCTTCCGCATGGGCCGTTTCTCGGTGCTCGCCGACGGCGCGCGCGTGAACGAATACCGCGCCGACGGCCTCATCATCGCCTCCCCGACCGGAACCTCAGCCTACAACCTCGCCGCCGGCGGCCCGCTCGTCGACCCCGCCGCCTCGGTGCTCGTGCTCACGCCGATCTGCGCGCACACGCTCTCGAACCGCTCGGTGATCTTCGACGGCGAGACCGAGCTCGAGATCCGTAGCGAAGACAGTAGCCTCCTCGGCCTCTCGGTCGACGGCCGCGAGACCCTCGAAGCCCAGCGCCGTCTCCCCCTCGTCATCCGCACCGCCAAAGTCCAGTTGGCCCTCCTGCGTCCGAAATCGCTCACGCATTTCGACGTGCTGAGGAGTAAGCTGAAGTGGAGTTAAGGCGGGCGAAGCCCGGCTCAACTCCACAGGGGCAGGGGTAGGGATAGGGGTCGGGGTAGGCAATTCTACCCCGAGCTAGGCACTGGAGACCATCGGAAGTCCCATCGATTCAGCCATCCGTCATCTGTCATCGATGCAGCCATCAATTTGCTCTCTAGCCTACCCCTACCCCCACCCCTCCCCCTAACCTCATTGACCTCTTGGTCGGCCTGCCCTTTATCGCCATTTCGATGCTGACGATTGCCAATGTTTCCAAGTCCTACGGACCCCGCACTTTGTTCGCGGAGGTCTCGCTGAACATCGCCCGGACGGACCGCCTCGGCCTCGTCGGCGCCAACGGCGCGGGCAAGTCGACGCTCTTCAACATCATCCTCGATAAGGACAAGCCGGACGACGGCCTCATCGAGTGGGAACGCGGCGCGAACTTCGGCTTCCTCCCGCAGGAAAGCGCGCCCGTCGGCGACGAGACGATCCTCCAGATTGCGACCAGCGGTGGCAAGCTCGAGCCCGAGAACGACGACGACTGGGACATCGACTACACGCTCGAACCCCGCGCGAAGAAGATCCTCGCCGGCCTCGGCTTCCGCGAATCCGACCACGACAAACTCGCCAAGACGTTCTCCGGCGGCTGGGTCATGCGCGCGCACCTCGCCCGCCTGCTCGTCAGCGAGCCGACGCTCCTCCTCCTCGACGAACCGACCAATCACCTCGACCTCGAGGCGCTGCTCTGGTTCCAGGACTACCTGACCCGCTACCCCGGCGGCCTCGTCGTCATCTCGCACGACCGTGCCTTCCTCAACGCACTCTGCACCGGCATGATCGAACTCCGCGGCCAGCGCCTCCATTGCTACAACGGCAACTACGACGACTTCATCGAGGAGCGGGTCGCCCGCAAGGATCGCCAACAGGCGATGTTCAAGAACCAGCAGCGCGAGATCGCGCACCTGCAGACGTTCGTCGACCGCTTCGGCGCCAAGGCCTCGATGGCCTCCCGCGCGAAGTCCAAGGAGAAGCAGATCGCCCGCCTCGAGGAGGTCGCGATCGACGAGCCCGAAGACGACCTGAAGAAGATCCAGTTCCGCTTCCCCCAGCCGCCGCGCTCCGGCCTCAAGGTGATGAAGCTCGAGCACGTCCAGCAGGCCTACGGCGAACACGTCGTCTACCAGGACCTCAACTTCGAGTGCGAACGCGGCCAGCGCACGGTGCTCGTCGGCCCCAACGGCGCCGGCAAGTCCACCCTCCTCAAGATCCTCGCCGGCGTCATCCCGATCAACGGCGGCCTCCGCGAGGAAGGCGGCAACGTGATCACGGGCTACTTCGCCCAGAACCGCGTCGACAACCTCAACCCCAAGCTGACCGTCCTCGAGAACGTGATGGAGCTCCGCACCACGGAGAACGGGCTCACCGAACAGCAGGCCCGCGGCATGCTCGGCACGTTCCTCTTCCGCAAGGACGACGTGCATAAGAAGGTCTCGGTGCTTTCCGGTGGCGAGAAATCCCGCCTCGCGCTGGTGAAACTGCTGATCAACCCGCCGAACTTCCTGCTCATGGACGAGCCGACGACGCACCTCGACATCATGTCGATCGACGCGCTCATCGCCGCCCTGAAGACCTACGAAGGCACGCTCTACTTCGTGAGCCACGACGTGCACTTCATCCGCGAGATCGCCAAGACGGTCCTGCACGTGCACTCCGGCCGCCTGACGCAGTACGCCGGCGACTACGCCTACTATCTCGAGAAATCCAAGGCCGGCAACGAACGCGCCGCGCTGACCGCCGGCTTCACCGACGGACGCCCGAAGCAGGCCGAAGCCGCCAAGGCCGAAAAGCCCAAGGCCCCGGCCAAGCCCTCCGCCTCAGATATCCGTAAGCTCAAGGCCGACTTGACCAAGTGCGAACAGCAGGTCGCCGACCTCGAAGCCAAGCAGGCCAAGCTCACCGCCGAACTCGCCGACCCGGCCACCTATACCGGTGGTGCGAACCTCCCGCAACTGAACGCCCAGCTCCGCGATACGATCAACGCCATCCAGACGGCCACCGCCGCTTGGGAACAGGCCACCCAGAAGCTGAGCGAGGCGGAAGGCGCCTAAGGCGCTGGTAATAGCGGTTAGCGGTTGGCGGTTAGCAGTTAGGGAGAAAACAGCCTCAGTGATGAGACGGGAGCGACCCCCTCTGTTTGGCGTTGTTTTGTAACTTTCCTATCCGCCAACCGCTAACCGCCTACCGCAGGGACCTGGTTTGTCGTCATTCCCTTCTGGCACTCCGGGAACCCTTCCCTTACACCCCTGTCCTCACCTGACACCCCCATGCGTTCCCTCACCCACCTCCTGTGCGCGCTCAGCCTCCTGGCCGCCGCCATCCCCGCCGCCCTCGCGCATA
>JBILXR010000154.1:0-4586 GCA_044378215.1 Opitutales bacterium | reverse complement strand
GGGTGCTCCACCAGTCCTTATAGTTCCAAGGCTTCTCGACGTGGTAGAGACGGGCGAGCGCGGAGACCGCGCCGAAGCGGACGGACTCGTCGCCGCTCAGGCTGAGCGCGAGCAGGCCGTCGACGGCGGCGTCGGTGTGGATGCCCTGCAGCGCGCGGAAGGCGACGAAACGCTGGGCGGGGTCGGCGAGCGCGGCGAGGCAGGCCTGGGCGTTGCCGAGGCTGCGGAGGGCCGCGATGGCGGTGTGCGGCAGGCGATAGTGTTCGCCTTCGCCGAGCTTCGACTCGTCGGCGGGCCACTGGCCGGCGGCGGCGAGGATGGCCGGAGCGGCGTCCTTCGCACCGAGGCGCTGGAGGCCGATGAGGGCCTGCAGGCGGACGCGCGGATCGGCGTCCTTGAGCGCGTCGACGAAGAGCTGGACCGGCACGCCTTCGAGCTGCGTGGTGCGGTCCGTGAGCGCGCGGAGGGCGAACTCGCGGACGGCGGCGTCCTTGGCGAGACCGACAAGTCCGGCGTTGGCCTTGGCGCCGAGGAGCTGCTTGTAGGTGAAGATCGCGGCGACGCGGGCGTACAGGTGCTCGGAGCCGGACTTCGCGATCGCGAGGACGGGCTCGCCGAGCTCCGGCTTGGCGCGGTCGAGGATCTGCCGCTGGGTCTCGAGGCGCTGGACGGCGGACTTCGAGGAGAGCTGCTTCACGAGGTCGGCGTCGGAGAGCCGGGTGACGTCGACGTAGACGTTGGGCTTCACGTCCTTGGCGGTGATGATCTGGACGGTGCCGTTCGGGTAGTAGATCGGCTCTTCGACTTCCTTACCGTCCTTCATGACCTTCTTGGTCTTCGGCTTGTTGTTACCGAGGTAGCTGAAACCGCCGCCACGCCAGTCGGCGAGGAAGAGGCGGGAGTTGCCGTCGACGTCGAAGTCGGTGGCGCGGGCGACCTTTTCGAACGTTTCCTGCTGGGCCACAAAGGTGGACTCGAAGCGAGTGATGGGGTGGCGGTGCAGCGTGCCGGTCGTCCAATCGCAGGTGAAGAGGGACTCGCCGAAGTCGCCGGGGAACCCGGGCTCGCTGAGGTAGAGGCCGCCGGTGCCGGAACCGCCGCCGTAGTCGGCGAGGGGATGCGCGCCTTCGTCGGCGAAGTTCTTGTACAGACGCGGGTAGCCGGCGTCGGCCAGCGAGGTGAAGTGGTGGAAACGGGTGTTCCAGCCCTTGCCGTCGTTGGTGTTGTCGCGGGAGAAGAGGTCGAGGGTCGGGGAGATCGCGACGTCGCAGATGTTGCGGGTCATCACGGTGTAGTTCTCGAGTTCGGTGCCGTCGGGGCGCACGCGCATGACGCCGCCGCCGTAGAGGGTCACGCGCTTCTTGTCGCCGAGGCCGATGGCGCCGTCGTTGTCGCGCAGGAGGCCGGCGCCGAAGTCGCCGACGGCGATGTAGAGCCAGCCGTCGATGCCCATGCGGGCGCCGTTGGTGGTGTGGTCGGCGCCGCGGGGGTGCTCGATGCCGCCGCCGAGGCCGTCGACGAGGAGCGTGCGCTCGGTGTCATAGTCGGCCTTGCCGTCGCCGTTCTTGTCCTGGAACTTGGAGAGGAAGGGCGGATGGACGAGGTAGAAGACGCCGCCGACGAAGTGGCCGCCGCGGGGGCTCTCGACCTTGGTGTATTCGATGACCTGGTCGGCGACGCCGGCGCCCTTGGTGTCGCGGGCGATCAGGATGCGGCCCATGCCCGGGACATGGCCGAGCGAACCGTTCTTGTCCGAAGAGACGTAGAGGTCGCCGTTGGCGGCGGCCGCCACGGCGGTCGGGTAGATCTCGGGCACCTGGGCGTCGCCGAGGAACTCGCGGATGACGAACCCTTCCGGCACGGCCTGGGCGGCCGCGGCGATGAGGAAGAGTCCAAGGGATGAGCGTACCATGGGTGTGCGGGGTAAGGGCATAAGATGTAGGCGGTCCGCCCATTGTTCCAAGCGGGAAGCAAGGAAACCGACCCAGCTTAGCGTCTTGCCCGTCGGCCCGTCGGGGCTAACCCTCTGGCCATGGCCCTTCCGGCGCTTAAGTTATTCCCCCGTCCGAGGGAACTGACCCTCCGCGGGGGTTGGCTACCGGTGCCCGCCCTGCCCCACCCGACGGCCGCCTTCCTCGGGGGGCTCCCGACGAACATGAAGGAGGCACGGGCGGCCCTGACCCGACCGACGGATGGAGCCTGCCGGATCGTCCACAAGCCGGAACGCGGCGCCGAAGGCTACCACATCGAAATCCTCGCGAGCGGCGTGCGCCTCAATGCGGGCGACGCGCACGGCGTCCTCTACGGCGCGCAGACGCTCCGCCAGATCGCCGCCCACTACCCCGGCGAACTCCCGCACCTCGAGATCACCGATTCACCGGACCTGCCTGTGCGCGGCTTCATGCTCGACGTCGCGCGCACGCGCGTGCCCACGCAGGCGGAACTCCTCGCGCTCATCCGCGCGCTGGGCCGCCTGCGCGTCAACCAGCTCCAGCTCTATGTCGAACATACCTTTGCCTTCCGTGGGCATGAAGACGCGTGGAAAGACGCCTCCCCGCTGACCCCGGCGGAGATCCGCGAGCTCGACGACGCCTGCGAAGCGCTCGGCATCGAACTCGTGCCGAACCTCAACACGTTCGGCCACATGGAACGCTGGCTGCGGCATCCGCGCTACCGTGCGATGGCCGAATGCCCCGAAGGTTGGATCCATCCGCTGACCGGACAGTTCAAGGAATTCCCCGGCACGCTGCGCCCTGATCAGGGCTCGCTCGATTTCGTGGCGGGTCTCCTCGACGACACCCTGCCGAACTTCCGCAGCCGCCAGGTGAACATCGGCGGCGACGAGCCGTGGGAACTCGGCCAAGGCTTCAGCAAGCAGGCCGTCGCCGAACGTGGGAAGCATCGCGTCTATCTAGACCATCTGAAGGAACTGTGCGCGCTGGTCACGGCGCGCGGACGCACCGTGCAATTCTGGGGCGACATCCTCCTCGAGGACCTCGCGCTCGCGCAGGACGCGCCGGCCGACGCCGTGCCGGTCGTGTGGGGTTACGACGCCGGCCATCCTTTCAAGGAACAGTGCGGACGACTCCGCGAACTCGGCCGCAACTACCTCGTCGCCCCGGGCACCAGCGCGTGGCAGAGCTTCACCGGCCGACTCGACAACGCGCTGACCAATCAGGCCGAAGCCGTCGGCGCCGCCGTGCGGCACGAAGCGCGCGGCATCCTGCTCACCACCTGGGGTGACAACGGTCATCACCAACCGTGGCCGACCGCCTGGCTGCCGATGGCCGCGGGCCTCGCGCAGGCCTGGGGCTTCGCCGCGAACGCCAAGACCGATTTCGCCGCCGGCTGCGCCATCCTCGGCGGACTCAGCGATGCGGACGGACAGGCCGTCGCCAATGCCCTTCAGCAGCTAGGCACGCTCGACGGGCGGATCGCCAAGGCGAACCGCAACAAGAGCCTCACCTGGGATTTCCTCACCGCCAAGCCCGACGCCCTCGCGAAGTTCACCGACGGCGTCACGGCGGCGGAGATCGCCGCCTCGCAGGCGCACCTCGCCGCCGCCGAGGCCTTGATCTCGAAGATCGGCGACGCGACCGTGCGGGCCGAACTCTCCCTCGGCGCCCGCCTCGCCGGCGCCGGCCTGCGCCGCGCGCTCGGCCAGCCCGTCTCCGCGGAAGAACAGGCGAAGTTTAAGCAGGACTATGAAACCGTCTGGCTCCGGCGCTCGCGCCCCGGGGGATTGACGGAGAGCGTGGGGTTGTTGTTCGGGTAGGGCGGGCGTTAGAGTATCGAGCATGGAGTATGAAGTATCGGGGGAGTGATGGCCTGGTAGGGCTGACCGCCCCGGTCAGCCACGGCCTGAGGTAGGGACGCGATGAGCGAGCCGCTAGGTCAGCACGCAGTGCTGACCCTACCTCGAGACAGCTACCGACCCTAGCCAAACAAGAAGGGCGCCTGACGGCGCCCTCATTATTTCCCCGTGTCAACGTGTCACCTTGCCCACGAGACCCTCGCGGCGCAGCGCGCCGCGCTCACTCCCCACCCTTGGAAGGCTTGCCGGTGGAGGAGAAGAACTCCTTCACGCGGGCGCGGAGATAGTCGCGGTTGAGCTTGGCGATGACGTCGAGCGTGATGCTCTTCGGGCAATGCGCCTGGCACTCGCCGTAGTTGGTGCAGTTACCGAAACCGGCTTCGTCCATGGTCTTCACCATGGCGAGGGTGCGACGGTCGCGCTCGGCCTGGCCCTGCGGCAGGATGTTGAGGTGGTTGATCTTGGCGCCGACGAAGAGCATCGCGGAGCCATTCTTGCAGGAAGCGACGCAGGCGCCGCAGCCGATGCATTCCGCGGCGTCCATGGCCTCGTCGGCGACGGGCTTGGGCACCGGGATATTGTTGGCTTCGGGGGCGGAGCCGGTGCGGACGGTGATGAAGCCGCCGGACTGGATCACCTTGTCGAAGCCGGAGCGGTCGACGGCGAGGTCCTTGAGCACCGGGAAGGCGCGGGCGCGCCAAGGCTCGACGGTGATCGTCTCGCCGTCGCGGAAGTTGCGCATGTGCAGCTGGCAGGTCGTCACGCCCGGGAG
>JBILXR010000153.1:0-4588 GCA_044378215.1 Opitutales bacterium | reverse complement strand
TCCGGCAAGCAGGTGATCCTGCACGTCCAGGCTTCCGCCGTGAAGGGACTCACCGACCCGAAGGCCCTGCTGGAATGGTGGGACAAGGCGATGGCCCTCGAAGACGACCTCATCGCCCTCCGCCGGCTAGCCCCGGAACGCGTGGTCCCGGACCGGCAGATCTCCGCCGGCTTCATGCACTCGGGCTATCCGTTCATGTGCTGGATCGATCCGTCGCAGAAAGACAGCGTGGACCTCCCCAAACTCACGAAACAGGGCGACTGGGGCTTCTTCCACGAACTCGGCCACAACCATCAGTGCTCCGCCTGGACCTTCGAGGGTCAGACCGAAGTCACGTGCAACTTGTTCTCTCTTTACGTCATGGAGAAACTCGTCGGCAAGCCGCCGGGACGCGGCCATCCGGCGATGGAGAAGCTCGATGAGCTCCTCGCCAAACGCTTCGCCGCCGAACCGAACAAGGGACCGTTCGAACAGCTCGCGACCTTCGTCGTGCTGATCCGCGCCCACGGCTGGGGGCCCCTGCGCGAGACGCTCCGTTCTTATGCGACCGACGCCGCGCCCAAAGGCGCCAGCAAGGCCCAACTTCAGAGCCTCTTCGCCCTGCGCTACGGGAAGGCCGCCAAAGCCGACGTGAGCGAGTATTTCGAGAAGATGGGCTATCACGTCGAGCCAGCGACCAAGTCCGCCCTCAAGGGGTTACCGGCCTTCAAGCCTGCCCTGCCCTCATCGGCTAAGTGACGCTCCGGCCACGGTGCGCGGGGCGACGCCTTCTGCCTCGCCCTGCGGGCTGATTTAAACTTAATACGCCTTCGTCGGCCCTCGCCGCCGACTTCCGACCATGTCCCTCATTTCCCGCCTTTCCGCCCGCCTCCAGAACCACCCGAAGCGCATCGTCTTCCCCGAAGGCTCCGACGCCCGCGTCATCCAGGCCGCCCGCCAGTTCGTCGTGAAGAAGCTCGGCGTGCCGATCCTCGTCGGCGACCGCCAGCGCATCAAGGTCAACGCCGCCCGTCTCAATATCAGCCTCGAAGGCATCCGCGTCGTCGAACCCGAACGCAGCGACGAACTCAAAGGCTTCGCCGAGAAGCTCGAATCGATCCAGCGCTACGGCAACACGAACCTCCAGGGCGACCCGGCCGAGCTGGCCCTCAACCCGAACTACTTCGCCTGCCTGATGGTCGCCACCGGCGGCGCCGATGCCCTCATCTCCGGCGCCACGACGCACGCTTCCTCCGGCCTCCGCGCGATCCTTCAGGTGATGCCTCGCCAGGCCGGCGTCGAGACGGTCTCCTCGATGCAGATCCTTGAATCCGAAGAAGGTAAGTTCGGCATCGACGGCGTCCTCTTCCTCGCGGACTGCGGCGTCATCCCGGAACCGACCGCCGAGCAGCTCGCCGACATCGCGGTGACCACCGCCGGCCTCGCCGGCCACCTCACCAATACGACGCCGAAGGTCGCGATGCTCGCCTACTCGACCCATGCGTCCAACCCGCGCCTGGCCTCGGTGAAGAAGATCCAGGTCGCCACCGACCTCGCCCGCCGTAAGGCCCGCGAGCTCGGCATCACCTGCGATATCGACGGCGAGATGCAGGCCGACGCCGCCATCAACCCCTTCGCCGCGCAGTCCAAGGAAGTCTCCGGCGCCGTCGCCGGCCGCGCCGGGGTGCTGATCTTCCCCGACCTCAACTCGGGCAACATCGCCTCGAAGATGGCCCAGCACATCGCCGACATCCCGGCCTACGGCCAGATCCTCACCGGCCTCGACCGCCCCGCCGCCGAGATCTCCCGCGGCGCCAGCGCCCATGACATCTTCGGCACGGCCGTCATCGTGGCCGCGCAGGCGGTCGACAAGTCCTACCTCTTCCCGAAGCTGAAGGACGGCCCCGCCGCCTGACCATGCCCGTCCGCAAGCGTTTCGCCGACAATGTCCCCGGGCTGCTGCTGCGCCCGATGAACCTGGACACGCGACGGATCTTCGTCGCGGCGACGCGCATGAACGACGGCAAGACGACCGCCTGCCTCGGCCTCACGGCCGCCCTGCAGGCGATGGGCCTGCACGTGGGCTACATCAAGCCGATCGCCCAACGCGTGGTGATGTCGGGCGAGGATCAGGTCGACGAGGATACGCTGCTCATCGACGGGCTCTTCGACCTCAACGTCCCCATCGCCGCGATGTCGCCGGTCGCCATCGGCCCGGACTTCACGAAGCAATACCTTGAGAATCCCGATGAGATCGGTCCGCAGCTCAAGGACCGCATCTGCCGCGCCTTCGACCGCACGGCTTATGGCAAGGACATCGTCGTCGTCGAGGGCTCCGGCCACGCCGGCGTGGGCTCGGTCTTCGGCGCCTCCAACGCCGACAACGCCAAGGTGCTCGGCTCCAAGGCCATCATCGTCGCCGCCGGCGGCATCGGCAAACCGATCGACGAGATCGCCCTCAACAAGGCGCTCTTCGACAAGGCGGGCGTCGAGGTCGTGGGCGCCATCCTCAATAAGGTGATGCCGGACAAACTGGAGTTCATCCGTGATTTCGCCGGGCGCGGCCTGCGCAAACTGGGAGTACCCCTCCTCGGCGTCGTCCCACTCCAGGAGACGCTCGTCTACCCCAACCTCGATCAGGTCGCCGACGAGACCAAGGCCCGCTGGATCCACCAGCCGGCCGGCCTGCGCCGCGTCCGCCGGGTCGTGATCGGAGCGATGTCCGCCCGGCGCTCCGCCGAATACCTCCGCGTCCCCGGCACCTTGGTGATCGTGCCCGGAGACCGTGAAGACCTGCTGGAGGCCTTCATCGCCGGAGTAGGCGCCGAGACGCTTTCCGGCGTGCTTTTCTCGAACGGGCTGCTGCCCAACGACGACATCGTCCGCCGCCTCAAGGAGGCGGGCATCGCGATGGCCGCGGTCGAGGCGGAGTCCTTCGCGGTGACCGCCCGGATCAACAACATGACGGTGAAGACGATGCGCCAGGACGCGGATAAGATCCCGATAATCCGTAAGATGATCTCCGATTCGGTCGATATCCCCGCCCTGCTGCGCTCGCTCTGAGCGTTCAGGCCTTCCTCAGCACCTCACCGAGTCGCGTGAAGTGCGTGTCGTCGAAACCGATCGCCCGCTTAAGGTAGGCGTCGCGTTCGATGAGATTGGCGATCCGGCCGGCCTCGCGCCATTGAGCCGTGCTGATGAGACCGCGGAGGCGCACCCACAAAGCCCCGACCGGGACGGGGAAATCACTGCCATGCAGGAAACGTCCGAGGCGGCCCGACTCCTTGACCTGCTTGAGCACGCCGCTGCGAATCGGGCTGTTGAGCGCGCTGGTGTCGGCGTACAGGCCTGGAAACTCGTCCATCATCCGCACGAGCTCGCCGAAGTAGTTCGGGTCGAAGAAGTGGCTGTTACCAGAGGAATGGGCGGCGATGACCTTGACGCCCAGTTCCAGGGGTCGTCGCAGGATACGCGGGTCCTGGTAGGCGCGGTTGATCACCGGCACGGTCATCTCGCCGCCGGTATGACAGAGGAACGGCAGGCCGGCAGCCGCCATGCGACGCCAGAAATCATCATACCGCGGCAGGGCGCAGTCCACGTTCTGGCAGTTCGGCAGGAGCTTGAGGGCCCGAGCGCCGCCCGCGAGGCAGCGCTCCAGTTCTTCGAGAGCATCTTTCCGGCCAGGATGGATCGATACGGCGGGGACGAACTCCGGGTGGCGGGCGCAGACCTTGAAGAGATATGTGTTCGGGACGTAGAAAGAACCGAAATCAAGTTTCTTACCCGTCTCGTCATAGACCTCGTCCTGCGCGAGCAGCAAGGCCTTGTCCAGCGAGGAGGCGGCGACCAATCCCGCGAGGTGCCCGACGAAGCTTTCGTCAAAATCCCGCGCGGTGGCCTTCGCCTCCAACCCGATGGTCCGACGCATCACCTCGCCGAGAGCGCGGTGCCAAAGTCCGTCCAGACGTAGCCAGCAACCGCTGCCGGAGAGGCCGTTGCCGACGAGATGGACGTGACCGTCGTAGCGATGCGTGGTCATGGCGGAATCAGTCGGCTTTCTTTTCGGAAATGATCCGGCCGTAGAGCCAGGCGACACCGAAGAAGGCCATGGCGAGGGCGGCGCAGGCGACGATGCGGCCGAGGAGGTCCGTGATATCGTGCGTCAGCACGCGGGCGGCGGCGATGACGAGCCCGATCAGGCCGAGCATACGGAAGGAACGAGTCGCAAGCAAGTGACCGAGCACGAAGGTGAGCACGGAGGCCAAAGCCCAGAAGAGCGAGACGCCCGCCCCCGGCAGTCGCGCGAGCATGACGAAGGCCATGAAGTAGAGCGTCACGACGCCCAGCACCGACCTCTGTACGGTGCCCCAAGCGCCTTGTCCGAGGGTGTGGCTAGCTAGGACGTAAAGCAGTCCGGCCAGACCGACCAAGATGAACGGGCTCTGAACCAAACCAAGCGAAGTCAGTCCAGAGCCGGCGTTGACGACGCCTTGGATGAAGAATCCGAGCAGAGCGCCCATCGCCGCCAAAGAGAGCTCGGACGGCACGGCGCCGAGCCGACGCCAGACGGCGGTCACGCCGACGAGCAAGGCCGCCCCGCCGAACCAAG
>JBILXR010000152.1:0-4605 GCA_044378215.1 Opitutales bacterium | reverse complement strand
CCTTCTCCGACCCGCTCGCCGACGGCCTGACCAACCAGCTCGCGGCCCAGCGCGCCCTCGAAGGCGGCATGACCTACGACGGCCTGCTCGACGTGCTCCGCGCCGTGCGCGCCGGCACGGACAAGCCAATCGTGCTCTATTGCTATTATAACCTGCTGTTCTCGTTCGGCCTCGACAGCTACTGCGCCAAGGTCCGCGCCGCCGGCGCCGACGGCCTGCTCGTCCTCGACTGTCCGCCCGAAGAAGCCGACGAACTGATCGCGGCCTCGAAGAAGCACGGCCTCGCCAACATCTTCATCGTGGCTCCGACCACGCCCCCCGCGCGCATCGGCCTCATCGCGAAGCACGCCTCGGGCTTCATCTACTACGTCTCGCGCGAAGGCGTGACCGGTGAGCGCTCCGAACTAGCCGCCAACCTCTCCGCCTCGGTCGCCGAGATCCGTAAGCATACTTCCCTGCCGATCTGCGTCGGTTTCGGCGTCTCCACCGCCGCCCACGTCCAGGCCATCGCCAAGGTCGCCGACGGCGTGGTCGTCGGCAGCGCCCTCGTGAACGTCGTCGCCGCCCATAAGGATAATAAGTCCCAGGCCGCCGCCGCCATCGGCGCGAAGGTCCGGGAGTTGTTGGCGAAGTAAACTTCGAGGGACAGGGGCAGGGACACGGACAGGACTGATGAATCAGGCCATGACAGTAAAGCCTGTCACGGCCCCTGTTTCGGTCCCTAGGTAATCAAAACCTGCCCCAGTCCCTGCCCCTGGCCCTAGCTCTACCGCAAATCCCTTGACCAAGCCCCTTCCCTCCCCACTTTCCCCATGGTCCTAACCTCGTTAGGGCCACCGGAACCGCACCGCATGGCCCAACAAGACACCTGGACGAAAAAAGACCTGACCGGCATCGAAGAGCTTTCCCGCTCGGAGATCGAACTGCTCTTCCGCCAAGCCGACCAGTTCCTGCCCGCCCTCGCGCCGGGCAAGGGCCTCGACCTGATGAAGGGCCGGACGGTGGTGAACCTCTTCCTTGAGCCGAGCACGCGCACCCGCACGGCCTTCGAGATCTCGGCCAAGAAGCTCGGCGCTGAAGTGGTCTCGATCAACACGACGGCCTCCTCCCTGGTGAAGGGCGAGACCCTCCGCGACACGGCCGAGAACATCCGCGCGATGGGCGTCGACGCCATCGTGATGCGCCACTCCTCCGCCGGCTCGGCGCGCTACCTCGGCTCGGTCCTCGACATCTCGGTGGTCAACGCCGGCGACGGCGCCCACGAACACCCGACGCAGGCCCTGCTCGACGCCTTCACGCTCCGCCAGCGCTTCGGCAAGGTCGAAGGTCTCAAGGTCACGATCCTCGGCGACATCCTCTTCAGCCGCGTCGCCCGTTCCAACATCCTCTGCCTCTCGAAGCTCGGCGCGCAGGTCACGCTCGCCGGACCCGCGACGCTCGTCCCCGCCGCGCTGAAGGAAGCCTTCCCGCAGGTCCGCATCGTCCATGACCTCAAGGAAGCGCTCAAGGACTGCGACGCGGTCATGCTCCTGCGCATCCAGCACGAGCGCCAGACGACCACCCACTTCCCTTCGCTCGGCGAATACACCGCGCAATTCGGCCTCAACGCCGAACGCGCCGCCTGGCTCAAGCCCGAGGCGATCGTCATGCACCCGGGTCCCATCAACCGCGGCGTGGAGGTCGAAAGCGAAGTCGCCGACGGTCCCCGCTCGGTCATCCTCGAACAGGTCCGCAACGGCGTCGCCGTCCGCATGGCCGTCCTTCACCTCTGCACCGGAGCCATCAGCCGATGAATCCCGCCGACAACTCCCCCCTCTGGATCCGCGGCGCCCGCGTGATCGATCCCTCCGCCCAGCGCGACGAAGCCAAGGGCGACGTCTTCGCCCTCGACGGTAAGTTCGTCGACCAGCTCTCCGCCGCCGACCAGGCCAAGGCCCGCGTCATCGACGGCGCCGGCCTCGTGGTCGCGCCGGGCTTCGTCGACCTCAACTGCCGCCTCGGCGAACCGGGTCGCACGGCCCGCGAGACGATCCGCACCGGCACCCGCGCGGCCGCCGCCGGCGGTTTCACGACCGTGGTCACGATGCCCGACTCGCTCCCTGCGGCGGACAACGTCGGCACGATCCAACTCCTCCGCGAGATCTGCTCCCGCGACGCCGCCGTGCGCGTCCTGCCCACAGGCACGCTCACCAAGGGACATGAAGGCAAGGCCCTCGCCCCGCTGGGAACGATGAAGAAGGCCGGCGTGGTCGCGGTCACCGACACGACCTCGGGCGTACAGAACAACGAGATCATGCGTCGCGCGCTCGAATACGCCGCGATGTTCGACCTGGTGGTCCTCGACCACTGCCAGGACAGCAGCATGACCGACGGCGGCCAGATGCACGAAGGCGCCTGGTCCCTCCGCCTCGGCCTCCGCGGTCTCCCCCGCGCGGCCGAAGAGATCGTGGTCTCGAGCGACTGCCTGCTCGCCGAGCTCACCAAGGCCCGCATCCACCTGCAGCACCTTTCCTCCGGAGGTTCCGCCGAGATCGTCCGCCGCGCCAAGGCGAAGCAGCTCTCGGTCACGGCCGAAGTCTCCGCCCTCCACCTGCTTCTCACCGACGCCGCGCTGGCGAATTACCCGACGAGCCTGAAGACGAATCCGCCCCTGCGCGAAGAGGCCGACCGCCTCGCGCTCATCGCCGCGCTGGTCGACGGCACGATCGACGCGGTCTGCTCCGACCACTCGCCCTGCACGGCCACCGAGAAGGACTGCGAGTTCGACCTGGCTCCGTTCGGTGCCGCGACCCTCGAGACGGCCTTCGCGGCCGCCCATACGGCGCTCGTCGCCGCCGGCCACGCCGACCTCCCGGTCCTCATCGCCCGCCTCACGCACGGCCCGGCCAAAGCCCTCGGCCTCTCCGCCGGTACGCTCAAGGCCGGCGCCCTCGCCGACCTCGTGGTCCTCGACCCGAAGACCGCCTGGACCCCCGCGAAGAGCGACCTCGTCACGAAATCGGGGAACAACCCGCTCATCGGCCACGCCCTCACGGGCCGCGTCCGCGCCACGTTCGTCGGCGGCCGTCAGGTCTTCGGCGCCTAAGCGACGATGGATGAATTGACCCACGCCCTCGACGCCTTCGGGCCGTGGGACTGGGCATGCGTCGGCGCCAACCTCACGGCGGCGGTGCTCGGCTTCTTCGGCCTGCGCTGCTGGCGCGGGATGCCTGGCTTGTCGTCGCCCCTCCCGGTCTCCGCCTCGAACGCCGCGCTCGGCGTGGTCACCGGCGTGATGGCCTTCACTGTGGTCTTCGGTCTCGTCCTCGCCGCCGCGGCCCAGGCGTTCTCCTCGCACTTCGGCATCGCCCAGTCCCACATGTTCACGGCCGCGTCCCTCGGCCAGTCCGCCGCCGCGCTCACGATGATCGCGATGGGCGCGCTCGTCCCGGAGACGCTGCGCTGGGCCCCGGACGTCAGCGCGGACGAACCAGGCGAGAGCCCGCTGCGTCGCGCGGTGCGCGCCTTCAGTTTCTCACGCCTGCTGTTGGTGCTGCTGATCCTCTTCGGGCTCGGCCTGGCTTTTTCGGCGCTCTGGAAAGGCGTGCACGTCGGCTGGACGCAGCTCTTCCAGCACGGCCTGGCCGGCGAACCGCCGGTGGACGCGCCGCAGGACATCGTCGACTCGGTGCTCAAGACGGACGTCGATAGCTGGCGCTTCGTCACGATCATCTTTGCCGTCACCATCGGCGCGCCGATCATGGAGGAACTCGCCTTCCGCGGCATGCTCTATCCCGGCCTGCGCCGCCTCTTCGTCACGGGCTCCACGCGCCACGAACGCTGGATCGCGGCCGGCCTCACGGGCGTGATCTTCAGCGCGGCCCATCAGAGCCCTTCCGCCGCCCTGCCGCTCTTCGGCTTCGGCGCCTTCATGTGCCTGGTCCGCGACCGCTACGGCCTGCTGACGTGCATGGCGGCCCATGCGTGCTTCAACGGCTGGAACCTCGCTTGGTTGAAACTGGCGCCCGCCGCCTCCACGCTTTGAAGCCATGGGCGCCCTCACGACTCTGGCGGACCGCTCGGTCGCGAAGCTGACCGAGGAGGAGATCATCCGCCGCGTGGTGCAGTCCCTCGCCGACGCCGCCCCGGCCTTTCCCGAGGGTCCCGGCGGTGATTGCGCCCACCTCCCGACGACCGGCGGACGTTCCATCCGCGCCAGCACGATCGATTCGGTGATCCTCGGCCGCCACTTCGACGCCGCCTGCGATGGTATCCGCGCCGGCGCCAAGCTGGTGAACCGCAACCTGAGCGACCTCGCCGCGGCGGGCGCGGTTCCCTCCGACGCCTTGCTGTCGCTGGTGATCGGGCCCGACGTCGATGCGTCCTGGCTCACCGACTTCGCCCATGGAGCCGGACGCGCCGCCGCCAAGGCCGGCCTGCGGATCGTCGGCGGAGATATCTGCCGCGGCGCCCACGGATCATTCATCGGGACCCTCGCAGTCCAAGGCTTCGCCCACCGCATCCTGACCCGCAAGACCGCCGCCCCCGGCGACGCGCTCTTCGTGACCGGCCAGCTCGGTGGCTCGCTCTACGGCAAGCACCTCGACTTCACCCCGCGCCTCGCCG